>NZ_LUNF01000054.1:0-31952 GCF_001626145.1 Aeromicrobium sp. REDSEA-S32_B7 | reverse complement strand
CTCGCGACCCGAGCCCGGGCCCTTCACGAAGACGTCGACCTTCTTCATCCCGTGCTCCATCGCCTGGCGACCGGCGGCCTCGGCCGCCATGCCCGCCGCGAAGGGCGTGGACTTGCGCGAGCCCTTGAAGCCGACGGTCCCGCCGGAGGCCCACGCGATCACGGCGCCCGAGGGGTCCGTGATCGTCACGTGCGTGTTGTTGAACGTGCTCTTGATGTGGGCCTGGCCCTGGACGACGTTCTTCTTCTCCTTGCGGCGCACCTTCTTGGCGCCGGTGTTCTTCGGAGGCATCTAGATCACTTCTTCTTTCCGGCGACGGTGCGCTTCGGACCCTTGCGGGTGCGCGCGTTGGTCTTCGTGCGCTGGCCGCGGACGGGCAGGTGCGCACGGTGGCGACGGCCCTGGTACGAACCGATCTCCATCTTGCGACGGATGTCGGCCGTGACCTCACGGCGCAGGTCGCCCTCGACCTGGTAGTTGGCCTCGATGTGGTCACGCAGCGCGACGAGGTGGTCGTCGGTCAGCTCGTGGACCCGCAGGTCGGGGCTGATGCCGGTGGCGGCGAGGGTGTCGGTGGCGCGGGTGCGCCCGACGCCGAAGATGTAGGTGAGTGCGATCTCGATGCGCTTGTCGCGCGGGAGATCGACTCCGACGAGGCGTGCCATGGTGGCAGTTCCTTCCGGTACGGCAGAGGTGTCGTCACCTGAGGCGCCCCAGCTGCCTCCAGGACCCGTTCCTTGGGGGTCCTGAGCCGGGCCCCGGCCTCTGCGCCGGGGGTGACCCGTCGCCGGTCCTGTCTCCAGGGGGCGTCGGGAGCCGTCAGATGTTCAGTGGGTCGCGGTGAAGAAGTGCGATCAGCCCTGGCGCTGCTTGTGCCGGGGGTTCTCGCAGATCACCATGACGCGGCCGTGGCGACGGATCACCTTGCACTTGTCACAGATCTTCTTCACGCTCGGGTTGACCTTCATCGAGAAGCTCTCTCTTCTTCAGTCTGAACGTGTTCGGTGTGCAGTTGTGGCGTGCTCGACGGTGTCGTTCCCGACGTGTCGATCACTTGTAGCGGTAGACGATCCGTCCACGGCTGAGGTCGTACGGCGACAGCTCCACCACGACCCGGTCCTCGGGGAGGATGCGGATGTAGTGCTGGCGCATCTTGCCGCTGATGTGCGCCAGGACCTTGTGGCCGTTGGCCAGCTCGACCCGGAACATCGCGTTCGGGAGTGCCTCGACGACAGCACCCTCCATCTCGATGACGCCTTCTTTTTTCGCCATGGACCTCAGCTTCTCGGTTGATCGTCAGAGACGGCCCGGGCACGCGCGAGGACCCGCGACTCCGAGGAGCCGCTTCCGACGAGGGGTGAACCACGAGGGCAGGGGTCGATGCGCCCGACATAGGCCGACAGGGAAGTCTACGTCGGTCGGGGCACTCGTTTCAAATCGAGGGTCGGCGGGCGCTGGCACCGCACCGCCGACGCGCGTGAGGATGGGCCGATGAGGCTGGAGAACAACGTCGGCGTGCTCGGGGTGCGGCTGCCGACGTGAGTGGTGGTCAGCCCGTGTAGCGGTCGATGAGGCGCGACAGCACGATCGCGGTGTCGGTGTGGTCGACGTTGTCGACCTCGGTGCGCACCCGCTCGAGCGCCCGCTCCAGGTCGCGCACGTCGCGCGCGACGATCCGCAGGATCGCGTCGGCCTGGCCCGACACGGTGGCGGCCGCGTGGATCTCGGGGATCCTCGCGAACGCGGACCCGAGGGCCTCGGGCGTGATCGTGCCGCGACAGTGGACCTCCACGTAGGCCTCGACGGCCCAGCCCATGAGGTCGGGGTCGACGACCGCGGTGAAGCCCTTCACGACACCGTCGGCGACCAGCCGGTCGACCCGACGCTTGACCGCCGGGGCCGACAGGCCGACGTCGGCGGCGATCCGGGCGTAGCCGGCCCGGCCGTCGCGCACGAGGTGGTCGATGATCCGGCGGTCGACGTCGTCCATGGACCCATGGTGCAACAAATCGCCGCTCCTGGCCCCAGAACGTCAGGTTCCTGCGCAAGGACGCGCAGTTTCGAACTCTCAGATCACCAGAGCGGCGAACTACGATGGATTCGTTGCGTCGCAGGGGTGACGCCACTGATCCAGGAGGTCACCGTGACCGTGCTCGAGACCCGTCCCGCCACCCACGTCCCGGTGAGTCCCTCACCTGCCCGCCAGGTCACCCGGACCGCCCGGACCCGCACGTACCTCATGTGCGCACCGACCCACTTCGACGTCACCTACGCGATCAACGCGTGGATGCGGCCGGGGGTCGCCGTCGACCGCCGGCGCGCGCTCGTCCAGTGGGAGGTGCTGCGCCAGACGTACAGCGCGCTGGGCCACCGGGTGCACGTGCTCGACGGGGTGCCCGGCCTGCCCGACATGGTGTTCGCCGCCAACGGCGCGACGGTCGTCGGTGGGCGCGCGTACGGCGCTCGGTTCCGTCACCCCGAGCGGGCCGCCGAGGCCGTCGAGCACGCCGCCTGGCTCCGGGGGCAGGGCGTCGCCGTCGCCGACCCCACGCAGACCAACGAGGGCGAGGGCGACTTCCTCGTGCTCGGCTCGATGATCCTGGCGGGCACGGGCTTCCGGACGAGCCTGCACGCGCACGTCGAGGCGGCCCGCGTGCTCGACCGTCCGGTCGTCAGCCTGCAGCTCGTCGACCCTCGCTTCTACCACCTCGACACCGCCCTGGCCGTGCTCGACGACGGCAACGGCGACGCCCCGGCCGACATCGCCTACCTGCCGTCGGCGTTCTCCGAGCACAGCCGTCGCACGCTGCGCGAGCTGTTCCCGGACGCGGTCGAGTGCACCGAGGAGGACGCCCTCGTGCTCGGGCTCAACGCGGTGAGCGACGGACGCCACGTCGTCGTCCCCGTGCAGGCGCGCACCCTCGCTCGCCAGCTCGAGGAGCGCGGCTACGTGCCGGTCCCCGTCGACGTGAGCGAGCTGCTGAAGGCCGGCGGCAGCGTCAAGTGCTGCACGCAGGAGCACCACTCCTGAGCCCAGGACGCGGGACGCCTCGCGCCAGGCGGCCCGTCAGAGGCGGTAGGTGTCGAGGTCCGCGGACAGCTCGGCGAACAGCGCCTCGTTGAGCCCGAAGACGAGGCGCACCTCGGCGAGGACGTCGAGCCGCTCCTGCGCAGTGAGGTCGAGAGCGTCGAGGCGCTGGCGGTACGCGTCCTTGTACGGCTTCGGCTTCGGCACGTCGACGAACGCGTAGAAGGCGAGACCGTCGTGGTCGAGGTCGAAGGTCCGAGCCAGCACCCGGCCGATCGCACGCCCGCCCGAGAGGTCGCCCAGGTACCGCGTGTAGTGGTGCGCCACGAACCGCGCAGGGTGGTCACGGGTGGTCTCGATCCGCGCGACGTAGGCGTCGGTCGCCGGCGTCGCCGCGTGGCCGGTCCCCCAGTGCGCGACGTCGTCGAGGATCGCCGACGACCGCTCCAGGGCGGGGTCGAGCACGGCGTCGACCACCGGGTGCCCGGCGAGCGCCCGCCCGGCGGCCTCGAGCGCCGCGTACACCCGCTGCAGGCGTGCCAGGTAGTCCGCGTACCCGCGGGGCGACACGCGGCCGGCGAGCAGCTCGCTCATGAAGGCCGAGCCCTCCGCGGACTCGTGCTCACGTCGGGAGCCGTCGCGCAGCAGGCGCGACAACGAGGAGGTGTCCGGCTCGATGATCGTCATGTCTGCCTCTCGTCCACCCCGACCGTACGGGTCGGCCGACCCGTGCTCGAAGCATAGGCTAGGCAACCCTAAGCAGTCCATGGGGGTCCCCGGCGTGGGCGAGCGCCCTCTCACCGCCTGCGCGACCGTCCGCGAGGTCCTGACAGCGACCACTTCCGTCACACAGGTCCCACGCGCCCCCGAAATCCCGTACGCTGCTCGGCGTGTCGCGTTCCCGGGTGCTCTCAGCGCTGCTATCTTCCCTCGCCGCCGTCCTGGTGGCCGGGACGCTGGCCGCTGCGCCCACCGCGCAGGCCGCCTCGACCCTGCTGTGCTCGGGCTACGCGAACTGCCTGCGCGCCGGGTACGACCACCACGGCTACGAGCAGAACCAGCGCACGAGCTACTGGAACATGTACGGCGGCACGAACTGCACGAACTACGTCGCGTACCGCCTCGTCACCACCAACGGCATGCCGAACCGGCGTCCGGCCTCCGGCGTCGGCAACGCCCGCGACTGGGGCACGACGATGGCCTCCATCACCGACGCGACGCCCGCGGTCGGCTCCGTCGCCTGGTGGGGCCGCACCGGCAACCACGTCGCGTACGTCGAGCGGGTCGCCTCCCCCACCGAGATCATCGTCTCGGAGTCGAACTGGGGTCGCGACTTCGACCACCGGCGGATCACGAAGTCCGGGTCCGGCTGGCCGGACGGCTTCATCCACTTCGCCGATCCCGACGTCACCCCCCGCTTCACCTCGGCCCCGAGACCCACGTTCGCCGGCGCCGAGAAGGTCGGCAGCCTGCTGACGGCGCGAGCCGGCTCCTGGTCGCCGACGGCCACCCTGACCTACCAGTGGGTCGCCGACGGCACGCCGATCCGCGGGGCCACCGCGTCGACCTACCGGCTGACCGCGGCCGAGCGCGGCCGCAAGGTCCACGTCGTCGTCACCGGGCGGCGCGCCGGGTACCCGGCGACGGCCTCCACGTCGGCGCGCACGTCCAAGCCGATCGCGGCAGGCGACTTCGGCACGACCGCACGACCGACGCTGACGGGCACGGAGCGCGTGGGCGCCCAGCTGGTCGCGTCCGCTCCCGCCTGGAAGCCTGCTGCCACGCTCGATTACCAGTGGTACGCCGACGACGAGATCATCCCCGGGGCCACGAGCAGCACCCTGCCGCTCGACGCCGGCCTGCTCGGGCAGCGCATCGGCGTGGTCGCCACGGGCTCGCGTCCGGGCTACAACACGCAGGTGCTGGAGTCCGCCTCCGTGACCGACCCGGTCGCCCCGGGCGTCTTCGACCTCGCGCCGGCACCGGTCGTCGCGGGCACGTCCGCGGTCGGGTCGGTCCTCACCGCGAGCACGGCGGCGTGGTCGCCGACGGCCACGCTCGCCTACCAGTGGTTCTCCGACGACACCCCGATCGCCGGCGCCACGACGGCGCGCTACACCGTGACCCCGGACGATCGAGGGCACCGTCTGCACGTCGTCGTCACCGGCTCGCGCACCGCCTACACGACCACGCAGGTCGCGTCCCAGCCCACCGACGCCGTCGCGCCCGGGCAGTTCACGACGACGGCGCGCCCGGTGCTGTCCGGTGCGGCCCAGGTGGGCACCACGCTGCAGGTCCGGACCGACGCCTGGTCGCCGGTCGCCACCTTCACCTACCAGTGGTTCGCCGACGGCCGCCCGATCCCCGGCGCCACCGGCACCAGCTACCGCCTGACGTCCGCGGACCGCGGCAAGCGCATCCGCGTGGCGGTCACGGGCACGCGCGACGGCTACGTCACCCGCACGCTGTCGTCGAGCCGGACCACCCCGCCCGTCCAGGCGGCACCGGTGGCGTTCAGGACGGTGCACCGGCCGGTGCTCTCCGGGGCGGCCCAGGTGGGTGCGGTGCTGCGAGCGAGCACCCCGGCGTGGTCCCCCGTGGCCACCTTCAGCTACCGCTGGTACGCCAACGGCCGACTCATCGCCGGCGCGACCGGGAGTGCCTACCGCCCGGTGGCCGCCGACCGCGGCAAGCGCATCCACGTGACGGTCACGGGCAGCCGCAGCGGCTACGTCGCCCGCACGATCGCCTCGACCCGCACGACCGCGCCGGTCGTCGCCGCCCCGCGTCGCTGAACCGCGACGGCTACGACGCGTCGTCGCCCGCGTAGGGCACACCGAGCTCGGCGAGCCGCGCACGCCCGCCGTCGAGCGCCGTCAGCACCCATGCGCCGTCGGCGGTCCAGGTGACCGTGTGCTCCCAGTGGGCGGCCCAGGACCCGTCGTCGGACACGACCGTCCAGTGGTCGTCGAGGGTGCGGGTGTCGGCCGAGCCGAGCGTGACCATCGGCTCGACGGCCAGGACGAGACCGGGCACGATGCGCGGACCCTTGCCGGCTCGCCCGACGTTCGGCACGTCGGGCGCCTGGTGCATGGCCGTGCCGATGCCGTGCCCCGTGTAGCCGTCGGCGATGCCGTAGTCACCGGCCGAGCGCACGCTGCGCTCGATCGCGTGGCTCACGTCGCCGACGCGTCGGCCCACGCCGCCCGCGGCGATGCCGGCCCAGAGCGCCCGCTCGGTGTTGTCGACGAGCTGCTGCACCTCGGGGGCGACCTCGCCGACGGTGACGGTCACGGCGGAGTCGCCGTGCCATCCGTCGACGATCGCGCCGCAGTCGATCGAGACCACGTCGCCCTCGCGCAGGACCCGCGACCCGGGGATGCCGTGCACGACCTCGTCGTTGACCGACGCACAGATGACGCCGGGGAAGCCCGGCACGCCGGGCTCGGCGCCGTAGTGGAGGAAGTTCGACGTCGCGCCGTGTGCGCGGATGGTGTCGTGCGCGACGACGTCGAGCTCGGCCGTCGGCACCCCGGGTGCGACGGTCTCGCGGACCGCCTCGAGCGCGTGCGCGACGACGAGTCCGGCGCGGCGCATGAGCGCCACCTGCTCGGGCGTCTTGATCTCGATGCCGCGACCGAACACGGTCTCCCCCGGACTCGGGTCAGAGGCCGAGTGCGGCGTCGATGCGCGCCTCGACCTCGTCGACCGTGCCCATGCCGTCGACCTCACGCAGCAGGCCACGCTCGCGGTACACCGGCAGCAAGGGCGCCGTCTCTGCGATGTAGACCTCCTGGCGGTGCCGGATGACGTCCTCGGTGTCGTCGGCGCGCCCGCTGGTCTCGGCCCGCTTCAGCAGCCGGGCGATCAGCTCCTCGTGGTCGACCGTCAGCACGAGCACGTGGTCGAGCCCGGAGCCGAGGTCGGCGAGGATCCGGTCGAGGGTCGAGACCTGCTCGAGCGTGCGCGGGTACCCGTCGAGGATGAAGGACTCGCGTGCGTCGTCCTGGGCGAGGCGGTCCTGCACCATGGCGTTCGTGACCTCGTCGGGCACGTACTCCCCCGCGTCCATGTAGCGCTGCGCGGTCCGGCCGAGCTCGGTCTGCTGCTGCACGTTCGCCCGGAAGATGTCGCCGGTCGAGACGTGCGCGCCCTGGATCCGCTGCGCCAGCGTCGCCGCCTGGGTGCCCTTGCCGGCACCGGGCGGACCCATGATGAGGAGACGAGTCACCGCAGGAACCCTTCGTAGTTGCGCTGCTGGAGCTGGCTCTCGATCTGCTTCACCGTGTCGAGGCCGACGCCCACGATGATGAGGATCGAGGTGCCGCCGAACGGGAAGTTCTGGCTGGCGCCGAGCAGCGCCACGGCCACCATCGGGATCAGGGCGATGAAGCCCAGGTACACCGCGCCCGGCGCCGTGATGCGGCTCAGGACGTACGCCAGGTAGTCCTGCGTCGGACGGCCGGCACGGATGCCGGGGATGAAGCCGCCGTACTTGCGCATGTTGTCGGCGACCTCCTCCGGGTTGAAGGTGATCGCCACGTAGAAGTAGGCGAAGAACACGATCAGCGCGAAGTAGGTGATCATGTAGTACGGGTGGTCACCACGCACGAAGTGGTCGGTGATGAACACCGCGCCCGGTCCGTCGGGTCGGAACTGCGCGTACAGCGCCGGCAGGTACAGCAGGCTCGAGGCGAAGATGACCGGGATGATGCCGGCCTGGTTCACCTTCAGCGGGATGTAGGTCGAGGAGCCGCCGAACATCCGGCGCCCGACCATGCGCTTGGCGTACTGGACCGGGATCCGGCGCTGCGCCTGCTCGATGAGGATGACGGCCGCGACGATCACGAGACCGACGAGCACCACGACGGAGAACGTCGCCCAGCCCTTCTGCTCCTTGATCAGCCACATGGCGCCGGGGAACGTCGCGACGACCTGCGTGAAGATCAGGATCGACATGCCGTTGCCGACGCCGCGGTCGGTCACGAGCTCGCCGAGCCACATGATGACGGCGGTGCCCGCGACCATGGTGAGGACGATCAGCAGGAAGGCCGGGATGCTGTCGGGTCGGTAGAGCAGCTGGCCGCAGTCGACGCCACCGAACAGCTGGCCGCTGCGCGCGAGCGCCACGATGCCCGTGGCCTGCAGGACGGCGAGGCCGAGCGTCAGGTAGCGGGTGTACTGCGTGATCTTCGCCTGGCCGGACTGGCCCTCCTTCTTGAGGGCCTCCAGCCGCGGGATGACGACGACGAGCAGCTGCAGGATGATGCTCGCGGTGATGTAGGGCATGATGCCCAGCGCGAACACGGTCAGCTGCAGGAGCGCGCCGCCGGAGAAGACGTTGATGAGCGCGAAGAGGCTGCTGTTCTCGCCCTGCGAGGCAAGGTCGACGCAGCGCTGCACGTTGCTCACGTTGATGCCGGGGGCCGGCAGGGTCGAGCCGAACCGGAACAGCACGATCACGGCGAGCACGAACAGCAGCTTGCGTCGAAGGTCAGGCGTCTTGAACGCGTTGACGAAGGCGCTGAGCACCGGGTGTCCTCCTCGATCGTGGGCCCCTGGCGGGACCTCGGCGACTCTAACAGTCAGTTCTCGCAGATCGGCCGTTGCCCGGTCGTTGCACCCCACGCGTGGGGCGGGCGCCCGGGACGGGCCGCGGCCTGCGAGGGCCGGACGACGAACGACGGCGAGGTCCGGTGGCCGCTAGGGCCACGAACCTCGCCGTCGTCTCGTCAGAGCGTCATTCAGAGCTCGGTCGCGCTGCCGCCGGCGGCCTCGATCTTGCTGCGGGCCGAGCCGGAGAACTTGTGGGCGGTCACCTGGACGGCCACGGAGAGGTCACCCTCGCCGAGCACCTTGACCAGCTGGCCCTTGCGAACCGCGCCCTTCGCGACCAGCGCGTCGACGTCGATGGCGCCACCCTCGGGGAAGAGGGTGCCGATGCGCTCGACGTTGACGACCTGGTACTCCTCGCGGAAGGGGTTCTTGAACCCCTTCAGCTTCGGCAGACGCATGTGGAGCGGGATCTGTCCACCCTCGAAGCCGGCGGACACCTGGTAGCGGGCCTTGGTGCCCTTGGTGCCGCGACCGGCGGTCTTGCCCTTGGAGCCCTCACCGCGACCCACGCGGGTCTTGGCGGTCTTGGCACCGGGGGCGGGGCGCAGGTGGTGAAGCTTCAGCGCCATGTCAGTCAACCTCCTTGACGGCCACGAGGTGCGGGATGGTGTTCGCCATGCCGCGGATCTCGGGGCGGTCCTCCTTGACGACGACGTCGCCGATGCGCTTCAGACCCAGCGACCGCAGCGTGTGGTGCTGGTTCTGCGGGCGACCGATCGCCGAACGAACCTGGGTGATCTCGAGGCGCGCCATCAGACACCGACCTCGGCGGGCGCGTTCTGCGCCTCCTTGATGCCCTCGGCCTGAGCCTTGAGCAGGGCCGACGGGGCGACGTCCTCGACCGCGAGGCCACGACGCTGCGCGACCGCGTCGGGCGACTCCAGGCCCTTGAGGGCCTCCACCGTCGCGTGGACGATGTTGATGGAGTTCGACGAGCCGAGCGACTTGCTCAGGACGTCGTGGACACCGGCGGCCTCGAGCACTGCACGCACCGGGCCACCGGCGATGACGCCGGTACCGGGCGACGCAGGACGCAGGAAGACGACACCGGCCGCCTTCTCGCCCTGCACCGGGTGCGGGATGGTGCCCTGGATGCGCGGGACGCGGAAGAAGTTCTTCTTCGCCTCCTCGACACCCTTGGAGATCGCCGTGGGGACCTCCTTGGCCTTGCCGTAGCCGACACCGACCTGGCCGTCACCGTCGCCGACGATCACGAGGGCGGTGAAGCTGAAGCGACGACCACCCTTCACGACCTTGGCGACACGGTTGATCGTGACGACCTTCTCGATGTAGTTGGACTTGTCGCCGCCGCGGTCGCCTCGACCACCGCGACGGTCTCCGCCTCCGCGGCGGTTACCACTCTGCTGGGCGCTCATGCGGCACTCCCCATGTCGTAGTTGTTCGTCTTGGTGGACATCAGAACTCCAGCCCACCCTCGCGCGCGCCGTCGGCCAGGGCGGCCACGCGACCCGCGTAGCGGTTGCCCGCGCGGTCGAAGACGACGGCCTCGATGCCGGCAGCCTTCGCACGGTCGGCGACGAGCTCGCCGACCTTCTTCGCCTTGGCGGTCTTGTCGCCGTCGAAGGCGCGCAGGTCGGCCTCGAGGGTCGAGGCCGAGGCCAGCGTGTGTCCCTCGAGGTCGTTGACGACCTGGGCCACGATGTGCTTGCTGGAGCGGGTCACGACGAGACGAGGACGCTCGGGCGAGCCGTGCAGCTTCTTGCGGCCACGGATCTGGCGACGCGCGCGCGACGTGGCGCGGGCCGAGCGACCCTTGACCTGCTTGATGGAGACGGCCATCACTTACCAGCCTTTCCAGCCTTGCGCAGCACGCGCTCGCCGGCGTAACGGACACCCTTGCCCTTGTAGGGCTCGGGCTTGCGGATCTTGCGGATGTTCGCGGCGACCTCGCCGACCGACTGCTTGTCGATGCCGATGACCGAGAACTTGGTGGGGGCCTCCACGTTGAACGTGATGCCCTCGGGGGCCTTGACGATCACGGGGTGGCTGAAGCCGAGCGCGAACTCGAGCTCCGTCGGGCCCTTGGACAGGACGCGGTAGCCGACGCCCACGATCTCGAGCTTCTTCTCGTAGCCGTCGGTGACGCCGACGACCATGTTGCTGATGAGCGTGCGGCTCAGGCCGTGCAGGGCCTTGCTGCGACGCTCGTCGTCGGGACGCTGGACCTCGAGGCTGCCGTCCTCACCACGGTTGACCGTGATGGGCTCGGCGACGCGGTGCGAGAGCTCGCCCTTGGGGCCCTTGACGCGGACGTCCTGACCCTCGATGGTGACCTCGACGCCGTTCGGGACGGCGACGGGAAGCTTGCCGATGCGCGACATGTGTGTGCTCCTCCCTCACCAGACGTAGGCGAGGACTTCTCCGCCTACACCCTTGGTCGTGGCCTGACGATCGGTCAGCAGGCCCTGGCTGGTCGAGATGATGGCGACGCCCAGTCCACCGAGCACCTTCGGGAGGTTCGTGGACTTGGCGTACACCCGCAGGCCCGGCTTGCTGATGCGGCGGATGCCGGCGATCGAGCGCTCGCGCTGGGGGCCGTACTTGAGGGTCACGTGGAGGGACTTGCCCACCTCGCCCTCGGCGGGCTCGACGACCTTGTAGTCGGTGATGTACCCCTCCTGCTTCAGCAGGGCGAGCACGCCCTCCTTCAGCTTGGAGTAGGGCGCCGACACGTCGTCGTGGTACGCCTGGTTGCCGTTGCGGATCCGCGTGAGCAGGTCCGCGATCGGGTCGGTCATGGTCATGTGATGTTTCCGTTCCTGCCGTGGTTTCGCATCCCGTCCCCGGGCCCGGGTTCCCGGACGGGTGAGGGAGGACCTGCGACGGTCGTGGTGGAAGGGGTGGTGGTCAGCGGCACGAGGCCGACGAGTTCACCAGGAGGACTTGGTCACTCCGGGCAGCTCGCCGCGGTGGGCCATCTCGCGCAGGCAGATCCGGCACAGGCCGAACTTGCGGTACACGGACTTCGGACGGCCGCAGCGCTGGCAGCGCGTGTAGCCACGGACCGCGAACTTCGGCTTGCGGGCCGCCTTGATCTTGAGGCCGGTCTTCGCCATGTCAGTTCTCCTTGAAGGGGAAGCCCAGCTGCTTCAGCAGCGCGCGACCCTCGTCGTCGTTGGTGGCGGTGGTGACGATGGTGATGTCCATGCCCCGCGACCGGTCGATCTTGTCCTGGTCGATCTCGTGGAACATGACCTGCTCGGTGAGACCGAAGGTGTAGTTGCCGCGACCGTCGAACTGCTTGGGCGAGAGGCCACGGAAGTCGCGGATGCGGGGCAGCGCGAGCGAGAGCAGCCGGTCGGCGAACTCCCACATGCGGTCGCCGCGCAGCGTGACGTGCGCGCCGATCGGCATGCCCTCGCGCAGCTTGAACTGCGCGATGGACTTGCGAGCCTTGGTGACCTGCGGCTTCTGGCCGGTGATCGCCGTGAGGTCGCGGATGGCGCCCTCGATGAGCTTGCCGTCGCGGGCAGCCTCGCCGACACCCATGTTGACGACGATCTTCGTCAGTCCGGGCACCTGCATGACGTTCGCGTGGTTGAACTCCTCGCGCAGCGCCGGGAGGATCTCCTCGCGGTACTTGGCCTTCAGCCGCGGAGCGGTGGTCGTCTCAGCCATGCTCAGATCTCCTTTCCGGTCTTGGAGGACACGCGCACGGAGCGCTGCGCCTCGTAGCTGGAACCGTCGGGACGGTTCTTGGTGACGTCGTCGCGGCGGTGCGAGACGCGCGTCGTGGTCTTGTCGCCGTCGACGTCGACGACGAGCATCACGTTCGAGACGTGGATGGGGGCCTCACGCGTGATGATGCCGCCCTGGGTGCCGTCGGCACCGGCGCGGGTGTGGCGCTTGATGCGGTTCACGCCCTCGACGATGACGCGCTCGCGCTCGGCGAGCACCTCGATGACCTTGCCCTCGACGCCCTTGTCGGCACCCGCGATGACCTTGACCTGGTCACCCTTGCGGATCGACAGCGTTCGCTTGTTGCGCGCCATGTTCAGAGCACCTCCGGGGCGAGCGAGATGATCCGCATGAACTTCTTGTCGCGCAGCTCGCGGCCCACGGGGCCGAAGATGCGCGTTCCACGCGGGTCGCCGTCGGCCTTGAGGATGACGGCGGCGTTCTCGTCGAACTTGATGTACGAGCCGTCCGGACGGCGGCGCTCCTTGACGGTGCGCACGACCACGGCCTTGACGACGTCGCCCTTCTTGACGTTGCCGCCGGGGATGGCGTCCTTGACGGTGGCGACGATGGTGTCGCCGATACCGGCGTAGCGTCGACCCGAGCCGCCGAGCACGCGGATGCAGAGGATCTCCTTCGCACCGGTGTTGTCGGCGACCTTGAGTCGCGACTCCTGCTGAATCATCTGTCTCTCACTTCGCCTTCTCGAGGATCTCCACGACGCGCCAGCGCTTGGTGGCCGACAGCGGGCGGGTCTCCTGGATGAGCACACGGTCGCCGACGCCGGCCGCGTTGGCCTCGTCGTGCGCCTTGAGCTTCACGTTGCGTCGCAGCACCTTGCCGTACAGCGGGTGCTTCACGCGGTCCTCGACGATGACGACGACGGTCTTGTCCATCTTGTCGCTCGTGACGAGGCCCTCGCGCACCTTGCGGTAGTTGCGGGTGGTCTCGGTGTTCGTGGTCACGGTGTCCTTATCGCTCGTGCTCATGCCTCGACCGCCTCGATGATGCCCAGCTCGCGCTCGGTCAGCACCGTGTAGATGCGGGCGATCTCGCGGCGGACCGTCTTCAGACGAGCCGTGTTGTCGAGCTGTCCCGTGGCGTTCTGGAAGCGCAGGTTGAACAGCTCTTCCTTGGCCTCGCGCAGCTTGGTCTCCAGAGCCTCGGCATCGAGGCCGCGCAGCTCTGCGGCAGTGGTCTTCGCAGCCATGCTCAGAACCCTCCCTCGGTGTCGCGGGTGATGAAGCGCGCCTTCATGGGCAGCTTGTGGATGGCGCGACGCATCGCCTCGCGCGCAACGTCCTCGGAGACACCCGAGAGCTCGAACATGACGCGTCCGGGCTTGACGTTCGCGACCCACCACTCGGGCGAGCCCTTGCCGGAGCCCATGCGGGTCTCGGCCGGCTTCTTGGTCAGCGGGCGGTCGGGGTAGATGTTGATCCACACCTTGCCGCCACGCTTGATGTGACGCGTCATGGCGATACGAGCGGACTCGATCTGACGGTTGGTCACGTAGTGACCCTCGACCGCCTGGATGCCGAAGTCGCCGAACGCCAGCTCCGTGCCGCCCTTCGCCATGCCGCGGCGCTTGGGGTGGTGCTGCTTGCGGTACTTGACCCTACGAGGCATCAACATCAGGACTGCCCTCCTTCGGTGGCAGCGCCGGCGCCGGCCGTGGCAGGAGCCTCGGCGGCGGGAGCGGCCTGCTCGGCCTGGGGAGCACCCTGGCCGGCCTGGTCGTCACGAGCGGGACGGCGCCCGCGCTGGGGGCGACGGCTGCCGGGAGCGGCGGCGCGACGCGCGGCCTCGGCCTCGCGCTCGGCGCGCGTGCCCGCGACCTCACCCTTGTAGATCCACACCTTGACGCCGATGCGACCGAAGGTGGTCTTGGCCTCGTAGAAGCCGTAGTCGACGTCGGCGCGGAGCGTGTGCAGGGGCACGCGGCCCTCGCGGTAGAACTCCGAGCGGCTCATCTCGGCGCCGCCGAGACGGCCCGAGCACTGGATGCGGATGCCCTTGGCGCCGGAGCGCATGGTCGTCTGCATCGCCTTGCGCATCGCACGACGGAACTGCACGCGACCGCTCAGCTGCTCGGCCACGCCCTGCGCGACGAGCTGGGCGTCGAGCTCGGGCTGCTTGACCTCGAGGATGTTGAGCTGCACCTGCTTGCCGGTGAGCTTCTCCAGCTCGCCACGGATGCGGTCGGCCTCGGCGCCACGGCGACCGATGACGATGCCCGGACGCGCGGTGTGGATGTCGACGCGGACGCGGTCACGCGTGCGCTCGATCTCCACGCGGCTGATGCCGGCGCGGTCCATGCCCTTGGTGAGGAGCTTGCGGATCTTGACGTCCTCGCCGACGTAGCTGCTGTACAGCTTGTCGGCGTACCAGCGGCTCTTGTGGTCGGTGGAGATGCCCAGGCGGAAGCCGTGCGGGTTGATCTTCTGGCCCATGGTCAGCGACCGCCCTTCTTGGTGTTCTTGCGCGACTGCGGCACGTCGGCGGACGGCTGCACGACGACGGTGAGGTGGCTGGTGCGCTTGAGGATGCGGCTGGCCGAACCCTTCGCGCGCGGACGCCACCGCTTCATCGTCGGGCCCTCCTCGACCAGGAGCGTGGAGATCACGAGGTCGGACGCGTCCAGGCCCTCGGTGGTCACCGCGTTCGCGACGGCGGACTCGACCAGCTTGTAGAAGTTGGAGGCGACGGCCTGCGGGGCGAACTGCAGGATGGCGAGCGCCTCCTGCGTGTCCATGCCGCGGACCAGGTCGCCGACACGGCGAGCCTTCTGCGGGGTGACCCGCACGAAGCGGGCCACGGCGAACGCGCCCGCGGCGTCGCCCAGCAGGCGCGCACGACGCTCGCTCACGTTCTCTCGGGTAGCTGCACTCATCGCCTCTTGGCCTTTCGGTCGTCCTTCTCGTGACCGCGGAAGGTGCGGGTGGGGGCGAACTCGCCCAGCTTGTGCCCGACCATCGCGTCGGTGATGAACACGGGGACGTGCTTGCGGCCGTCGTGCACGGCGATCGTGTGTCCGATGAAGGACGGCAGGATCATCGAGCGACGCGACCAGGTCTTGATCACGGTGTGGGTTCCGGCATCGTTCTGAGCGTCCACCTTCTTCTCGAGGTGGCCGTCGACGAAGGGACCCTTCTTCAAACTACGGGGCATTCTCTACTCCTGGATTCCTGAGCTCGTCGAGGCTCAGCGGCCGGACTTGCGGCGGCGGACGATCATCTGGTCACTGGCCTTGCGCTTGCGCGTACGGCCCTCGGGCTTGCCCCAGGGCGAGACCGGGTGGCGACCACCCGAGGTCTTGCCCTCACCGCCACCGTGCGGGTGGTCGATCGGGTTCATGGCCACACCACGGACGGTCGGACGCTTGCCCTTCCAGCGGTTGCGGCCGGCCTTGCCCCAGTTGATGTTGGACTGCTCGGCGTTGCCGACCTCGCCGATGGTGGCGCGGCAGCGGACGTCGACGTAGCGCATCTCGCCGGAGGGCAGACGCAGCTGGGCGCGCGAACCCTCCTTGGCGACGAGCTGCACGCGCACACCGGCGGAGCGGCCCATCTTGGCGCCACCACCCGGACGCAGCTCCACGGCGTGGATCTGCGTGCCGACGGGGATGTTGCGCAGCGGCAGGTTGTTGCCGACCTTGATGTCCGCGGTCGGGCCGGCCTCGATGGCCTGGCCCTGGCGGATGCCGTCGGGCGCGATGATGTAGCGCTTCTCGCCGTCGGCGTAGTGCAGGAGCGCGATGCGCGCGGTGCGGTTGGGGTCGTACTCGATGTGAGCGACCTTGGCCGGCACGCCGTCCTTGTCGTAGCGCTTGAAGTCGATCACGCGGTAGGCGCGCTTGTGACCGCCACCCTGGTGACGCGTGGTGATGCGACCCTGGTTGTTGCGGCCACCCTTCTTGGGCAGCGGCTCGACGAGGGACTTCTCCGGCGTGGTCCGGGTGATCTCGGCGAAGTCGGCGACGCTGGAGCCCCGACGGCCCGGCGTGGTCGGCTTGTACTTACGGATAGCCATGTCTGATCAGTCCTCAGCTCGGGCTCGAGAAGATGTCGATGCTCTGGCCAGCGGCGACGCTCACGATGGCCCGCTTGGTGTCCTTGCGCTTGCCGAGCCCGTTGCGGGTGCGGCGCGTCTTGCCCTTGCGGTTCAGCGTGTTCACGGCCGTCACCTTGACGCCGAACACGTTCTCGACGGCGATCTTGATCTCCGTCTTGTTCGCGTCCGGGTGAACCAGGAACGTGTACTTGTTGTCGTCGATGAGCGCGTACGTCTTCTCGGAGACGACGGGCGCGATCAGGACGTCGCGGTGGTCCTTGTGCAGGGTGCTCATGCGGTCACTCACCAGCCTTCTCGAAACCGGCGGCCTGCGCGGTCTCCTCGGTGTCGAACCAGACCTCGGCGACCGTCTGGTCGTACCAGGGGCTGTCCGGCGTGTGGAACTTCATCGAGTCGACGTTGCCCTTGATCTCGTGACCCTTGGGCGCGTTGCCGCTCTTGAGCGGGGCCTTGGAGCCGGGGCCGTAGGGCTGCGTCTTGGTCGCGCCCTCCGCGCCGGACTCCTCGGTCGCCGGGGCGGCCTCGGCCTGCGCCGGAGCCTCCTGGGCGGCCGGAGCCTTCTTCGCGGACGCCTTCTTCGCCGGCTTCGCGGCGGGCTTGGCGTCGGCCTCGACGACGGCCGCGCTGAGCGCGATCGTCTCGGCGCCCTCGGTGGAGCGCGCCGCGACGAACGCCTCGAAGGCGTCCTGCGTGAAGATCACGTCGTCGCTGAGCACGACGTCGTAGGTGTTCAGCTGGTCGAAGGTCAGCACGACGAGGTCGGTGACGTTGCGCAGGCTGAGGGCCGTGAGGGCGTCCTCACGGCGCACGACGACGAGCACCCGGCGACGCGTGGTCAGCTCGGCGATCGCGGCGACGGCGGCCTTGGTGGAGGGCGCCTCGCCCGTGACCAGCGACTCGACGACGTGCAGGCGACCCGAGCGGGCCCGGTCGGAGAGGGCGCCGCGCAGGGCGGCGGCCTTCATCTTCTTGGGCGTGCGCTGGTCGTAGCTGCGCGGCGTGGGCCCGTGCACGATGCCACCGCCGGTGAAGTGCGGCGCGCGGATCGAGCCGGCGCGGGCGCGACCCGTGCCCTTCTGGCGCCACGGCTTCTTGCCACCGCCGGACACCTCACCGCGCGACTTGACGTCGTGCGTGCCCTGACGGGCGGCGGCGAGCTGCGCGGTGACGACCTGGTGGATCAGGGGGATGTTCGTCTGCACGCCGAAGATGTCGACGGGCAGCGCGGCATCGATGGTCTTGACAGCCATGGATCAGGCTCCCTTCACGCCGGTGCTGGAGGCGGACTTGACCGCGGAGCGGACCACGACGAGTCCACCCTTCGGGCCGGGGACCGCACCCTTGACGAGGATGACGCCCTTGGCGACATCCACGGCGTGGACGGTCAGGTTCTGGGTGGTGACGGTCTCGGCGCCCATGTGGCCGGCCATGCGCAGACCCTTGAAGACGCGCCCGGGCGTGGCGCACGCACCGATCGAGCCGGGCTTGCGGTGGTTGCGGTGCGCGCCGTGCGAGGCGGACACACCGGCGAACCCGTGACGCTTCATGACGCCGGCGAAGCCCTTGCCCTTGCTGGTGGCGGTCACGTCGACCTCGTCGCCGGCGGCGAAGATCTCCGGGGAGATCTCCTGGCCGAGCGTGTAGTCACCGATCGCCTCGGTGCGGATCTCGACGACGTGACGGCGCGGCGTGACGCCGGCCTTCGCGAAGTGGCCGGCCTGCGGCTTGGTGATCTTGCGGCCGTCGATCTCGCCGAAGCCGATCTGGACGGCGGTGTAGCCGTCGGTCTCGGCGGTGCGGATCTGCGTGACCACGTTCGTCTCGGCGGCGAGGACGGTGACGGGGACGATCTTGCCCTCGTCGTCCCAGACCTGCGTCATGCCGAGCTTGCGGCCGAGGAGGCCGCGCGCGTTGACGGTGGAGGAGGTGCTCATGGTGTTCTCGTCCTCCCTCAGAGCTTGATCTCGATGTCGACACCGGCCGGCAGGTCGAGACGCATGAGCGAGTCGACGGTCTTCGGCGTCGGGTCGATGATGTCGATGAGCCGCTTGTGCGTACGCATCTCGAAGTGCTCGCGGCTGTCCTTGTACTTGTGCGGCGACCGGATCACGCAGAACACGTTCTTCTCGGTCGGCAGGGGCACGGGGCCGGCCACGGAGGCTCCGGTGCGCGTGACCGTGTCGACGATCTTGCGCGCCGAGGTGTCGATCACCTCGTGGTCATAGGCCTTGAGCCGGATACGGATCTTCTGTCCCGCCATGCTCTGGTCGTCCTTACTCTTCGTCAGCTTGGTGTGCCCCTGGGGCTTGTTCTCCCTGGAGGGGATCGCTCCCCTCCGCCCCCCGAGGTCGGGCGTGTCGCGGTGGTGACCACGAGCGTGCGCGAACCTTCTGGAGTTGGGTGGTTGGACTTCCGGTCGCGGGCCGCGGCCTCCAGGGAGTCCGCGTCACGTCGCTTCCAGCAGTCAGGCCGGACACCGTGCAGCGCGCTCGTCGATCCCGGCGTGAGTTCCGGGCGGGCGCGCCCCAGCGATCCGGCCGGAGCAACCGCACTAGTCTGACAGACTCCCCCGCCCCAGCACAAATCGCCCTCCCACAGTCGTCCGCGTCGCCCCGGTGCGGCGCCGCTCGCCGTCGCGGACCTGCCCGGGGAAGCGCGACCAGGCGGCTCGCCTCAGCCGTGTCCAGTGCGTGCACGTCCCGGCACCCGCTCACACACGAGATCGCGCGCCGGTCCGGTCGCCGTCGTCGCCCGCCGACGTCATGCGAGCGCGGGCTCGCCCAGCAGGTCGGCCACCACCTGCACCCCCGGTCCACGGAGCACCTCGTAGTGGTCGACCGGGATCCTGACACGCTGCGGCACAAGATCCAGGTCCAGCCGGTCGAGGAAGGACCACCCGTCACCTTCGGCGTCGATCACGCGGGCTCTCTCGACCACCGCGCGCAGGTGTCCCGCCTCGGCAGCGCGCAGGCCGAAGGTGGCCAACACCACGTCGACGATGCGAGCGGCGAGACCCCGGTCGAGCTCGGGACGCTGCTCGCGCAGGAGCCGCTCGAAGCCTGACCGATCACGCGTCGCAGCGACGAGGACAGGCGCCGGCAGCCGACCGAGGAACACGGACCAGAGGATGGTCCGGAAGTAGGGATCGGCGAAGTCGGCCTCGCCAGCGGGGTCGGGCGCGTCGGGCACCAGCGGCGACCCGGGCGCGAGCAGCACCAGCTCGACGTCGATGCCACGCTGCGCCAGGCTGCACGCGACGTCGGTGGCGACCCGCGCCCCGAAGGAGTAACCGATGAACGTCGGCGCACCTGCCGAGAGCAGTGGCTCGATCTCCGCCAGGTCCGACCTCACGAGCTCGTCGACGTCGTCCACCGGACGTTCGCCCTCGTTGAGGCCCCGCGTCTGGACGGCGACCACCGGGCGGCCACGCGCGACGAGCCGGGCCAGCGGTGCGAGGCTCGCGGGGTAGCCGCCGAGGCCTGGCCACAGCACGATCGCCGGACCAACGCCGTCGACGAGCCGGACGAGCCGGCTCGCACTCGCGGGAGCCGGGTCGCCCTCGGCCTTCGCCACCCGCGCCGCGAGCTGACGCACCGTGCCGTGCGTGAAGAGCACGTGTACCGGCAGCGCAGCGCCCAGGCGGTCGTTGACCAGGTGCACGAGGCGCACCGCGGCGAGGCTGTTCCCGCCGGCCGCGAAGAAGTCCAGCTCGACATCGAGGACGTCCTGCCCCAGGACCTGCGTCCAGCAGTCGGCGATCCGCTGTTCGATCGGGCCGACCGGCGGCCTGTCCTCGCCGCGCGGGACCGTCGTCTCGTCCTCCAGCGCCGCGAGCAGTGCCGCCCGGTCGACCTTGCCGGTCGCACCGATCGGCATGCTGGGCCCAGCCGCTCGCTCCTCTGTCGATAGGGTCTCCGCATGTCTCGCCGCCGCGTCCTCCTGATCTCCGCCGGCACGCTGCTGGTCCTCGCTGACCCGACCGGCGAGCGCGATGTAGGACAGCTTGTCGCCGTCCTCCGGAACCAGTGCCGTGAGACGTGCCGCCGCGGGAAGCTCTCGACCCGACAACGAGGAGTATCCCGAGGAGAGCAGGCCGATGCCGACGGAGTTGTCCTGCAACCGGTGCAGCGCCCGGCCGAGCGCACGCAGGCCGGAGAGGCCCGCTGCGCGCGGGCACCGCAGCGCGACGGCGAACGCCGAGGAAGCGTAGCTGCGCTGGTTGATGGCGACGACGTGACGACGCTCGACGAGCTCGTCCCCGATCGGCTCGAGCGACGCCCCACGCCGCGACTCCGAAGCCTCACCGTCCAGCCGGACGCGGTACAGGCCGGGCCGCAGTCCGACCACCTGCCCGTGCACCTGGACGAGAACCTCGACCCCCTCCGGTCCGACCCCAGGGTCGGGACGCTCCGCGACGGGGAGGGTGGGGGCCACGAGGTCGACGGTGGTCCAGCAGACATCGCCCTCGACCCCGACCTCCGGCGGCACGGCGTCGTCCACGATGAGGACCGCACGGCCGTGTGCTGCGGCGACGTCGTCGAGCAGTCCGAGGAGGTGACCGACCTCGAAGGCCAGCACCTCGTCGACGTTGACGGCGTAGACCGAGCGGATGGCGTCCCGCACTCCTCGAAGGTGCAGGCGCACTCGCGCGGCCGGGCGGCCTTGATGGATGTTCGACGGTGGCGCGCCATCGCCGACTCGATGCAGCGCGTGACGTCGCGGGTGGTAGTAGTGCACGCCGTCGTCGAGACCGTGCACCCCCGACACCTCGACGTACACCTGGGTGGCGTACAGCGCACCGGGCGAGGCGTAGGCGTACTTCGGGAGCAGTCGGTCCTCGCTGTCGAAGGCCCCGAACCAGCGCAGCAGGTCGGCGAGGTCGGCGAGGTCGGCGAGCGCGCGCGGTCCGGTCAGCGACAGCCGCTCGCCCTGCAGCAGCCGGAGCACGTGGTCCGACGTCACCGTCCCGCCCTCGAACGTCCGGTACGACGTGCGCCGGAAGGCCAGCTCCCGCTGCTCGGGTCGCCCGTCCTGCCCTGGTAGCACAGTGCCGGACGCCGCGTGCAGGTCGTGACGGACGCCGGGATCGGCGAGCTGGGCGTGAACCTGCGTGTGGTCGTCCTTGGACAGGTGGTGCTGTCCGGTCGCACCCTGGTCCATCAAGGGCGCCTCGTCGCTGTCGAGGACCACGAACGCCGCGAGGGTGCTCGCGCCGGTGCGCGGATCGACCCACGGGAGCACCTCGGCGTCGGCCACCCAGTGGTGCGCCTCGATGGCGGTCTTGACCTCGAGGGTCTCGATGCGATGCCCGTTGACCTTGACCTGGTCGTCGGACCGGCCGTGGAACTCGAGAAGTCCCGCCGCGTCCCGACGCACCAGGTCACCCGTCCGGTAGACGCGCCGGAGTGCACCTTCGAGGACGACGGACGGGAAGCGTTCCTCGGTCAGCTCGTCGAGACCGACGTAGCCGGCAGCGAGCTGCACCCCTCCGATGCACAGCTCACCCAGCTCACCGGTCGCGCACGGGGTGTCGTCGTCGCCCAGGACCACCGTCCACGACCCTGGAACCGGTCGACCGATCGACACGATCCCCCCAGCGTCGAGGTCGTCGGGCGTGACGACGTGCGCGGTGACGTTGATCGTCGTCTCCGTCGGACCGTAGAGGTTCACGAGTCGGGCCGACGGGTGAAGCTGCACGAGCTCACGCGCGAGCGACGCGGTGAGGCCTTCTCCCCCGCTGAACAGGGCGGTCAAGGAGGTGCACGTGGCGAAGCGCGGGATGGCGACCATGGCCGACCAGACCGTGGGGACGCACTGCAAGTGCGTGACCTGGTGCCGGTGCACGAGGGTGCACAGCTCGCCGACGTCACGGTGGGCGCCCTGCGGTGCGACCACGACCGTCGCGCCGGTCGCTCCAGCGAGAAGCTCCCACTGTGCGGCGTCGAAGCTCGTCGGCGTCTTGAACAGGATGCGCGCCCCCGGCCCCAGGTCGTGGTCGCTGCCAAGCCACCCTAGCTGCGCGACCAGCCCACGATGCCGGATCGAGACGCCCTTGGGTCGACCGGTGGTTCCCGAGGTGTAGATGACGTAGGCACGATCGTCAGGCCCGATCTCGACCCCGGTCCCGTCGGCGGTCTCGATCGTCAGGACGTCGGCGCTGCTCCTGTCCTCGACGATGAGGATCCCGACGCACGCCGGGAGGATCGACTCCGCACGCGCCCGCAGACCCGGAGCCGTCAGCACGAGGCGCAACCCTGAGTCGCGCGCCATCAGCTGGAGGCGAGGCGTCGGGTAGTCGACCGCGAGGGGGACGTACGCCGCACCGGCGCGCAGCACGGCCCAGACGCTCACGACCAGGGAGCGACCCGGCTCCAGGAGCAGACCGACGCAGTCGCCGCGACCGACGCCGGCGTCCAGGAGACGGCGCGCGAGGATGCCGGCGTCGCGCCAGAGGCCCTCGAAGGTCAGGACCCCCTCGTCGTCGACGACGGCAGGCGCGTCGGGTCGATCGCGCACCACGCCGGCGAGCATCGCGACGACGGTCGGAGGACGGGAAGGGTGGCCGTGCCGGGGTCCCGCCGCGATCGCGGCTGTGAGGGGACTCGTCATGCTGGTGCTCCTGCGGTTCGGGTGGACGACGGTGTCGGAGGGGGCGGGCTCAGTGGGCTCCGCGGTCGCGGCGCGCCGCACGCAGACCGACGAGCTGGCCCGACGCAGCCCCGCCGAGGGCCAGCGCGAAGCCCAGGCACTGCAGGGGACCGAGGGACTGACCGAGCACGACCCAGCCGAGCACTGCGGCCATCAGCGGGCTGAGCATCCCCAGCAGCGCGGTGCTTGCCGGCGGCAGCTGCCGCGCGCCGTGCAGCCAGACGCCGTACCCGATGGCACCACCGACGAGAGCGAGCCACAGGTAGCCCAGGACCGCCGCCCCGTCGAGCACGAGGGCGCCGCTGTCGGTGAACGGCACGAGGGGCGCGATCACCACGCCCCCGACGACGAGCTGCCATGCCGTGCACGTGAGCGGGCGGTACCCGGCAGGGAGGCGCCAGCGGCTCGAGAGCAGGATCCCGACCGCCATGCTCGCCGTGCCGGCGATCGCTGCCGTGAGTCCCCAGGCGTCGACGGTCGTGCGCGAGGTGACGGTCATGAGCGCCACGCCGGCGGCCGCGACCACGGCGAGCGCCACCTGCCGCCGGGGCGGCTGTCGCCAACCGAGCGTCGCGGTGAGCGCGGCGATGATGAGAGGCTGCAGCGATCCGACGACGGCGGCCAGTCCACCAGGGAGTCGATACGCGCTGATGAACAGCAGCGGGAAGAAGGCTCCGATGTTGAGCACCCCCAGCACCACGGTGCGCAGTCGCCAACCGACAGGTGGCACGCCCGGTGCGATCGCGAGCAACAGCAGACCCGCGACCGCGGCGCGGAGGAAGCCTGCCGTCAGTGGACGATCGGGCGGCAGCATCTCCGTCGTGACGACGTAGGTGGTGCCCCACACGAGCGGCGCGATCGCCGCCAGCAGCGTCAAGCCGACGAGCGATGCCTGCGCCGGCGGCGACGGCGCGGGACGCACCTCCAACCCACTCATGCGGTCGTGCCGTAGAAGCGGTCACCGAAGTCGCCGATGCCGGGGTGCATGAATGCCTGGTCGGTGAGCCGTTCGTCCACGAAGCTGGTGACGACGCGCAGACCGGGGGCTGCCTGTGCCAGTCGCTCTAGCGCCGACGGGCAGGTGAGGACGTTGGCGAGGATCACGTCCTCGAGCAGTACACCGGCATCCAGGAGGGTGCTGAGCGCGAGCTGCACCGTGCCGGACGTGGCCATCATTGGGTCCAGCAGGATGACGTCGTGTCCGCGGGTCAGTCGCGGAAGCTTCGCGTAGAACAGCTGCGGCTGCGTGGTCACCGGATCGCGCTGGATCAGGATCTTGCCGAATCTGGTGTCCGGGACGATCTCCCGCAGCTCGTGCTCCATCGCGTCGCCGGCACGCGGTACCGAGACCGCCGTGAGCTGAGGCGCACGGGGAGTGGCGCCGGCGAAGGTCGCCCCGAGCGGGGTGCGCACCAGGTGCGGCTCGTGCCGTCGGACCGCGAGGGCCTCCTCCAGCACGAGCCGGATGATGCGGCGAGCGGCTCGCACGAACCCGGACTGCTCGGCCGTGTGGTCGCGGGCCGACGCGTGCAGGTGCACCAGGCCGGCAGTCCGCGACAAGCAGGTAAGTCGCAGCGGGAGCGCCGCGACGGCGTCGGGCACGGCCGCCGATCCGACGAGGGTCCCGGCGAGAGCCGCGGGCGGGTGGGGGGTCGACTGGGCGATCAGGTGGTCCACGGTCATGTCAGGTCCTCGTCGGGGCGTGGTCGAGCAGGAGAAGGGTCAGCGCGTCGAGGTGCGACAGCACGTCGTGAGCTCCCGCCGCCCACAAGGTCTCGGCCGGGTCGACTCCGTGGTCGAGGCCCACGCAGTGCATTCCCGCAGCCCGAGCCATCTGGACGTCGTGTGCGGTGTCGCCCACCACGACACTGACGTCGGCATCACGGCCGAGGGCACGGAGAGCCTGGAGGGCGTGCTCAGCATGCGGCTTCGGGTGCTGCACGTCGTCCGCACCGACCACGACGGAGAAGGCATCGCAGATCCCGGCGGCGTCGAGGATCGCGACGGCGCTGTCGTGGTACTTGCTCGTCACGACGGCCAGCGACAGGCCGGCGTCCTTCAACTGCGCGACGCCGTCGAGGACGCCCGGGTAGAGCAGGCTCGCGGCCGCGGGCACGATCCGCTCACGGAACCGGCGCCGGTACTCCGCGACCGCCTCGGCACGCTCCGGCAGCGTCGCGCCGGGAGCGAGCCGAGCGACCATCACGTCGAGCGGCAGGCCGATGAGGCGGCGCGCTGCCTCTTCAGAAAGTGCAGTCCCCGTGGCGTCGCCCACGGCCGCCGCCAGCTCGCTGGCGATGGCTCGCGGCGTGTCGAGCAGCGTGCCGTCGAGGTCGAAGAGCACGCACTCCACGTGGCCCGACGCGGTCAGCGAGGCGCGCGCCGGCGTGGTCATCGCGCCTGCCGCGGCGGGGTCACGGCGAGTGCCGCGGCCACCTCGGCGCCGACGGCGGCGACCTGCAGCACGACGGCCTCGTTCGCGACGGAGGACCGACCAACGGTCGCGGCGGCGACCTCCCGGGTGAGGAAGTTCGTCACTGCCGCGCCCCGGACGCCCTCGGCGGCGGCCCGAACGGGTTGGGCAGGCCGCTGGACCGGCAGAGGAACGCAGGAAAGTCGTCGCAGCGGTACCCGATGACGGGCACGCCCCTGGTCTCGAGGAACTCCAGGGTTCGCGCGATGTCGAGCACCGACTTCACCCCGGCCGAGACGACCACGACACGCGACCGCGCGAGCTGGTGCAGGTCGGCGGACACGTCCATGGTGTCGCCGTAGTCCCGGTGCACTCCGCCGAGTCCCGCGGAGGCAACGACGTCGATGCCCGTCAGCTCCGCTACGGCCATGGCCGCGGAGATCGTCGTGGCGCCTGACCCCCTGCTCGCCACGGTGGCGGCGAGCTCACGGCTCCCGATCTTGCGCGCCCCCTCCGCGAGCCGTTCGTGCTCGTGCTGGACCAGCCCGACCACGACCGTTCCGTCGAGGACGGCCAGGCTCGCCGGCACGGCTCCTGAAGCGCGGACGCGACGCTCGCACTCCAGACCTGCGGCGACCCGTCGAGGCGCCGGGAGGCCGTTGGCGGTCACATTCGTCTCGAGCGCGACGACCGGCCGTCCGTCGTCCAGCGCCGCGCGTACCTCCTCTCCGAGACGGATCGGGACCTTCAGGTCGTCGGATCGCCGGATCGCCAGTGCAGCGCGTGGTGTCGTGAGCGTGGATCGGGTCATGGCTCTCACCCCCGCCGGATACCTTAGCGCTCATCCTTTCAATGCTCAACTATTGAAGTGAACAGCAAGTGTTAGTCTCGTGACGTGGGAGATCTCGTGGACGACGTGGTGGAGCAGTGGGGCCTCGAGCGGCCGGAGATCGACGTCAGCCCCATGCAGGTGGTCGGCAGGGTGAGTCGTGCTGCAGCCCTCCTGGACCGGCGCATCGCCAAGCGGCTGGCGACGTTCGACCTCCAGCCCGGGGAGTTCGACGTCCTGGCCACCCTGCTCCGGTCGGGGGCGCCCCACCGACTGCCGGTCGGTCGCCTCACGTCGCACACGATGGTGACCTCCGGCGCGGTCTCGCACCGACTCAACCGGCTCGAGGATCGGGGTCTGATCCAGCGATCGACCGAACCGACCAATCGACGCAGCGTCAACGTCCAGCTCACCCCGGCCGGTCGGGACCTCGTCGACGCCGCGCTCCCCGCGCACGTCGAGAACGAGGACTCGCTCCTCGCCCCCCTGGACGTCGACCAGCGACGACAGCTGGCCTCGCTGCTGCGCACCTTGCTGATCGGCCACGGCGACTCCCTGACCTGACGTCCGCGGCTCGGACCCGCCGGGGACGGGCGGGCCGTACTGCCGCGCCAGCACGACGAAGCCCCCCGGACCCGAAGGTCCGAGGGGCTTCGCTCAGCAGTGCTGGTGTGTCGTCAGATCACTTGTTGATCTTGGTGACACGGCCGGCGCCGACGGTACGGCCGCCCTCGCGGATGGCGAAGCGCAGGCCCTCCTCCATGGCGATCGGCTGGATGAGCTGGACGCTCATCTCGGTGTTGTCGCCGGGCATGACCATCTCGGTGCCCTCGGGCAGCGTGACGACGCCGGTGACGTCCGTGGTCCGGAAGTAGAACTGCGGACGGTAGTTGTTGAAGAACGGCGTGTGACGGCCACCCTCCTCCTTGGACAGGATGTAGACCTGGCCCTCGAACTCCGTGTGCGGGGTGGTCGAGCCGGGGGCGATGATGACCATGCCGCGCTCGACGTCCTCGCGCTTCGTACCACGAAGCAGGAGGCCGACGTTCTCGCCCGCCTGGCCCTCGTCGAGGAGCTTGCGGAACATCTCGATGCCGGTGACCGTCGTGGTCTGCTTGGTCTCACGGATGCCGACGATGTCGACGGTCTCGTTGACCTTGATGATGCCGCGCTCGATACGACCGGTGATGACGGTGCCACGACCGGTGATCGTGAAGACGTCCTCGACCGGCATGAGGAACGGCTTGTCCGTCTCACGCGGGGGCAGCGGGATGTACTCGTCGACCGCGTTCATGAGCTCGAGGATCGACTCGCCCCACTTGGCGTCACCCTGCAGCGCGGGGTGGGCCGCGACCTTGACGACGGGCACGTTGTCGCCGTCGAACTCCTGGTCCGACAGCAGCTCACGGACCTCGAGCTCGACGAGCTCCAGGATCTCCTCGTCGTCGACCATGTCGCACTTGTTGAGCGCGACGACCATGGCCGGGACGCCGACCTGGCGGGCCAGGAGGACGTGCTCACGCGTCTGCGGCATGGGGCCGTCGGTGGCGGCGACCACGAGGATCGCGCCGTCCATCTGCGCCGCACCCGTGATCATGTTCTTCACGTAGTCGGCGTGGCCGGGGCAGTCGACGTGGGCGTAGTGACGGTTCTCCGTCTGGTACTCCACGTGCGCGATCGAGATCGTGATGCCGCGCTGACGCTCCTCAGGAGCCTTGTCGATCTGGTCGAAGGCCGAGGCCTCGTTCAGGTCGGGGTACTTGTCGTGCAGCACCTTGGTGATCGCCGCGGTCAGCGTCGTCTTACCGTGGTCGATGTGACCGATGGTGCCGATGTTCATGTGCGGCTTGGTCCGCTCGAACTTCGCCTTAGCCACTGTGGGCTCCTCCTGGGTTGAGTGTTGCGCTGTCTGATGTGGTGCTGGGTCTGAAAGCCGTCGGGTCCCGCTGGGAGACCTAGGCCACCTTACCGATGACGCCGTTGGTTACTCGCCGCGGGCCTTCTTGATGATCTCCTCCGCGACGGCCTTGGGGACCTCGGCGTAGGAGTCGAACTGCATCGAGTACGAGGCACGGCCGGAGGTCTTGGACCTCAGGTCACCCACGTAGCCGAACATCTCCGAGAGCGGGACCAGGGCCTTGATGACCTTGGCTCCGCCGTAGCCCTCCTCCATCGCCTGGACCTGTCCACGGCGGGAGTTGAGGTCGCCGATCACGTCGCCCATGTAGTCCTCGGGCGTCGTGACCTCGACGGCGAACATCGGCTCGAGCAGGGCCGGGTCAGCCTTGCGCGCGGCCTCCTTGAAGGCCATGTTGCCGGCCAGCTTGAACGCCAGCTCGCTGGAGTCGACGTCGTGGTAGGCGCCGTCCTCGAGGGTGAACTTGACGTCGACCATCGGGTAGCCGGCGAGGACGCCGAACTCCATGGCCGCCTGTCCACCGGCGTCGACCGAGGGGATGTACTCCTTCGGCACGCGGCCACCGGTGACCTCGTTGACGAACTCGTAGCCGCCCTCGCCACCGGCGTCGGGGCCGTTGGGGGCCACGCCGATGACGACCTTGGCGAACTGCCCCGAACCACCGGTCTGCTTCTTGTGCGTGTAGCTGTGACCGGTGACGGCGCGCTTGATGGTCTCGCGGTACGCGACCTGCGGCTTGCCGACGTTGGCCTCGACCTTGAACTCGCGCTTCATGCGGTCGACCAGGATGTCGAGGTGCAGCTCGCCCATGCCGGCGATGATCGTCTGACCGGTCTCCTCGTCGGTGTGGACCTGGAACGTCGGGTCCTCCTCGGCGAGCTTCTGGATCGCGACGCCGAGCTTCTCCTGGTCGCTCTTCGTCTTCGGCTCGATGGCGACCTGGATGACCGGGTCGGGGAACGTCATCGACTCGAGGACGATCGGGCTCGCCGAGTCCGCCAGGGTCTCGCCCGTGGTGGTGTCCTTGAGGCCCATGACGGCCACGATCTGGCCGGCGCCGACCGACGCGATTTCCTCACGCTTGTTGGCGTGCATCTGGTAGACCTTGCCGATCCGCTCCTTGCGGCCCTTGGTGACGTTGAGCACCTGGGTGCCCGCCTCCAGACGACCGGAGTAGACGCGCACGAAGGTCAGCTTGCCCAGGTGCGGGTCGGTCGCGATCTTGAACGCCAGACCGGCGAACGGCGCGTCCTCCGACGGCGGACGGGTGGCCTCGACCGACTCGTCCTTCGCGTCGTGACCCTTGACGTCACCGACGTCGATCGGCGACGGCAGGAAGTCGACGACGGCGTCGAGCAAGGGCTGGACGCCCTTGTTCTTGAACGCCGTGCCGCACAGGACCGGGTTGAGCTGCGCCGCGAGCGTCGCGCGACGGATGGCCGCCTTCAGCTCCTCGACGGAGATGTCCTCGCCCTCGAGGTACTTCTCGGCGATCTCGTCGTCGACGTCGGACAGCGTCTCCAGCAGGGCCTCGCGACCCTCGGCGGCGGCGTCGGCCAGGTCGGCGGGGATGTCCTCGACGGTGTAGTCCTCACCGATCGTGGTCTCGCCGCGCCAGGTGAGCGCGCGCATGCCGACGAGGTCGACGACACCGAGGAAGTCGCTCTCGGCGCCGATCGGGATCTGCAGCACCAGCGGCGTGGCGCCGAGGCGCTCGCGGATGGTCTTGACGCAGAAGTCGAACGAGGCGCCCGTGCGGTCGAGCTTGTTGACGAAGCACATGCGCGGCACGCCGTACTTGTCGGCCTGACGCCACACGGTCTCGGACTGGGGCTCGACACCGGCGACACCGTCGAAGACGGCGACGGCACCGTCGAGGACGCGCAGCGAGCGCTCGACCTCGACCGTGAAGTCGACGTGCCCGGGGGTGTCGATGATGTTGATCTGGTGGGGTGTCGATGATGTTGATCTGGTGGTCCTTCCACCAGCAGGTGGTGGCGGCGGACGTGATCGTGATGCCGCGCTCCTGCTCCTGCTCCATCCAGTCCATGGTGGCGCCACCGTCGTGGACCTCACCGATCTTGTACGTGATCCCCGTGTAGAAGAGGATCCGCTCGGTGGTGGTGGTCTTGCCGGCATCGATGTGCGCCATGATGCCGATGTTGCGGACGCGGGTGAGGTCCGTCGTGATGTCGGTTGCCACGGTGAGCTACCAGTTCCTTACGTCGAAGATGGATGCTGCTGGGGTCACCAGCGGTAGTGGGCGAAGGCGCGGTTGGCCTCGGCCATCTTGTGCGTGTCCTCGCGCTTCTTGACGCTGCCGCCGAGGCCGTTGCTGGCGTCGAGGAGCTCGTTCATGAGGCGCTCGGCCATGGTCTTCTCGCGACGCTCGCCGGCGTACTTGACCAGCCAGCGCAGCGCGAGAGTGGTCTGACGCGCGGGGCGCACCTCGATCGGGACCTGGTAGGTCGCACCGCCGACACGACGGGACTTGACCTCCAGGGCCGGCTTGACGTTGTCGAGCGCACGCTTGAGCGTGACGACCGGGTCGGTGCCGGACTTGTCGCGGGTGCCCTCGAGCGCCGTGTAGACGATGCGCTGCGCGGTCTGCTTCTTGCCGTCCACGAGGATCTTGTTGATCAGCTGCGTGACGAGCTGGTTGTTGTAGACCGGGTCGGTCTCGGGAATCCGCTTCGGCGCGGGGCCCTTGCGAGGCATCAGCTCTTCTCCTTCTTCGCGCCGTAACGGCTGCGAGCCTGCTTGCGACCCTTGACACCCTGGGTGTCGAGGGAGCCGCGGACGATCTTGTAGCGCACACCCGGGAGGTCCTTCACACGACCACCACGCACGAGCACGATCGAGTGCTCCTGGAGGTTGTGACCCTCACCGGGGATGTAGGCCGTGACCTCGGTGCCCGAGGACAGGCGCACGCGAGCAACCTTGCGCAGCGCGGAGTTCGGCTTCTTCGGCGTGGTGGTGTACACGCGGGTGCACACACCGCGGCGCTGCGGCGAGCCCTTGAGGGCCGGCGTGCTGGTCTTGGTCACCTTGCTCTGGCGACCCTTGCGGACCAACTGGTTGATCGTGGGCACTACGAACTTCTTTCTTCAGGCGAGAAGGACTCTGAGTCGTGCTGCACTCGCCGCCGGAACTGGTGCGAGGTGGCGGGATGCGCGCAGCGTCCTGGACAATCCAGGCACAGCACTCAACAGTACCTCCCGGCACCAGCCCGGGCAAATTCCGGGGTGCGCGGTCGCGGTTGTCGTGCTGGTGGGCTCGGGCTGGGGGTGCGTCGGGGGGCTCCTCGCTCGACCTGCGGCTGCGCTGGCGCGGCTTCTCGTGGACCTGCGCTGCGAAAGGGCCTCGACCGGACGGCTGGGTGCGACGGAGGGTCGGGTTCTCGGGCTGTGGCCCGCGTTGGACGCAAGATTCTGCGTTTGCGCGGGCCATCGGTGGATCTGCCACCTTGTCAGCGCTCTACAGGTGGTAGATCCACCGCCGACGGGATCAGACGTGGCAACGCTTCTCCCTTCTCGTGGACCGTGCCACGAGAAGGGAGAAGCGCTGCCCACCCCACCCCCAAGGGCACCCACGATTCTTCCTTCGTGCGACGAAGGACGAACACTTCTGCGTTCACGACGGGATCCCGTAGCAAACGCAGAAGCCTTGGACTCCAACCCACCAACGCAGATCCCTGCGTCCCACGCGGGCCACAGCCCGAGACCCC
>NZ_LUNF01000053.1:0-37116 GCF_001626145.1 Aeromicrobium sp. REDSEA-S32_B7 | reverse complement strand
CAGGTGCTCCTTGCTGCGACCGGCGTTCAGGTGTCGGAGCGGCGCAGCAGGGCTTCCATCTCGGTGCGGTCGGCGACGAGCTGGCCAGCGTCGGGGCGCTTCGGCCAGGGGTGCAGGTCGGTGACGATCGGTGGTGCGGCACGCAGCAGCACGATCCCGGTCCCGAACGGGAGACGCCTGATCTTGTCGGGCGGGAAGATCGGCACCCGGCGCACGGACCTCTGGTTGGAGCGGGTGCCGTGATCGCCCAGCGTCACGGAGTCGGTGTATTCGTCGCGTTCGCCGACCAGGGCGCTCAGGTCTTGCAGGTCCCGGCTGTTGGATGCGCCGCCGAGGATGACCTTGACGATGCTCGCGTCCCAGATCGCGTTCGCCTGGTGCTCGTTCCACTTGTCCCGCGCCTGCGCGAGCGATTGGAGCACCGGCATCGTTGTGATCCCCGACCCGCCGCCTTCGGCCATCAGTGTCGGCAGTGACGGCAACGGCGAGAGGTTGGCTATCTCGTCCAGCGCGAGCAGCATCGGCGGATCGAGACGGGCGCCGGCCGATCGTGCGGCCAGGCGGCGGGCGGTCTCGATGAGGTCTTCCACGAGCGCCGCGACGAGCGGGGCGCTGGCTCCGGCACCGGAGCCGGTTGCCAACAGGAACAACGTGCCGCGGTCGCGGATGAACGCCTCGGGGTCGAAACCCTCACCAGGGGCGGGTGATACGGCGTCGAGCACGCGCGGGTCGGCCAGCGAGCCGAGAGCCAGGGAGACGCCCTGCCAGATCGAGTCGCGGGTGCGGGGGTCGGAGTCGATCATCGCTTCCAGGGACTCGGCCCATCCGGTCGCGGCCTGGGTGGAGCCGGTCAGGATCGCCACCGCGTCAGCGGCCGCGGTCGGATCGAGAGTCCACCGGAACAGCTCGGCGGGCGGTCGGTTGTCGATCGCCGCCGCGTGCAGCAGTGCTTGGAGCGCGGCCCGTGTCTTGCCCTCCCAGAAGCCTCCGCTATCGACGCCGCCCGCGGACAGGCCGGTGCCGGCGGCGAGCCCGGTGGCGCGGATCATCGCCGTCTGCGGTGACTCGCAGCCCCGGACGGGTGACCAGCGCAGACCGGCGGGCAGACCCTCGGCCAAGTGCTGGGGGTCGAAGATCGCGACGGGTCCGATCCTGCGGCGGGCGCGCATGGTCGCGGTGAGGTTGTCCGGCCTGGTCGAGGTGACGACGACGGCACCGGGGGCATCGAGGATCGCCGGGATCACCAGATGCAGGCCCTTCCCGGAGCGGGGCGGGCCGATGACCATGATCGAGTCCTCGACCGAGGCCCACACGCCGGCGCTCTTGGAGGTGCCGAGCCGGTATCCCACCTCCTGTGGCCGTGGGTCGCTCAGACCGGGGCGCAGGTTTCCGGCGCGGCGCAGCAGCGCCTTGTCGGACGCAGCGGCGGTGACCTCGTGCCGGGTGGCGATCCCGGCCATGCGTCGCGGATCGGCTTCGATCCGGTGAGTGTGGCGGCGCAGCCGTAGCCACACCCAGAGCCCGCCGGTGACGAGGCCGGCGAGCAGCAGCCCGGCGACGAGCCAGTAGATGACCGGGTTGAGGCCGTCTGCGTCGAGCGCCAGGCCGGGATCGCCGGGGCGGAACAGCACTCCGACCCCGGCGGCGGGATCGCTGGCCGGCTGGGGTGTGCCGGTCAGGAACGCGGCCACTGATCCAGCGGCGCGCAGGATCAGCGCGACGCCGAACAGGACGACCAGGCCGATCATCGCGGCGTTGGTCAGCTCGTCCCCGAACGAACCGGTCTGGTGACCCTGCTCGTTCACGGCAGCCGCCGGATGTTCGTGGTGCCGGAGACGCGGCCGAACAGGATGACTTCGATGACCCCGCCGGCGTGATCCACTCCGACCCCGGCCGGGTCGATGAGGGCACGGGTGGTGCCGGTGTGGGCGGCGTCGGTGTGCCCGGTGATGACGGCGACCGCCACGTCCTCGCCGGGAACGAACCCCTCGCCCTCGATGGCGTAGAGCACCGGCCCGGTTGGCGCTTCGGGTTCCGATGTGGGCTCGGGGCGGGAACGCCGGCGGCGGGCGGCGATGATGTCGGTGAAGGTCGTGCCGTCCGCTTCGCGGACCTCGACCCTGGCCGGTGTCGTCCGGTCGTTCGTGGCGCGGTCGATGATCTGCCCGAACGAGGATCGTCGCCAGGGCGGCGCAAAAGGGTCGGGGTCCAACCGTTTCCCGTCGACGGTGACGGTCACGGTGCCGTCCTCGCGCACGTCAAGCACGACGAGCGGGATCGAGACCGGGACAGGCTCAGGCTGCGGCTTGGGTTTCCTCATGCCGCCAGGTGCACCCGCCCCCTACCGGCAACAGTCAAGGGCCGCAGGACGCACGGGGGTTGGCGGCCGGGCCGGTCACGACTCCGGGAGGAACCGTTCGGCGATCCCCAGCAAGCGTCAGTCCAACCGATGAATCGTCAGGAGTCCGGACGAACGTTCAAGAATACGGGGAATTTCTAGCCTTCTGTCTCTACAGCCGCATCTTCGTTGCAGGTCTTCGTTGCCCGTGAGGTGCGCCGTGCGCGACAGTGGACAGGAGCGCTCTCAGGAATCTCGACAGATCATCATGATTCCTTGAGGCCGTAATGCACTATGCGATTATGATCATCGAGCCGCCGGCTGATAGCTCCCTGCAAGCACGTGAACGGGACGCGGCGACTACTTCTCGATCTGAGCGTTGAGCAGCCCGATGAACTCATCTGCAGCATCAAGCTGCTGCGCGAGCTTCGCTCGACGCTCTTGCGCGTCATCCAGGAACTGCGCCAACGCGACTTCTCCGTCCGCTCCGCGCGCGTCATTGCTGCGCGTACTGTCCAGCGCTCGGAGCAAGTCACCCATCTGCTCCAGCGAATACCCCAGCGGCTTCATCCGGCGGATCAGCATGAGCCGGTCGTAGTCGTCCTCGGTGTAAAGACGGAACCCACCCTCTGAGCGGCCCGACGGGGCGAGTAGCCCGATCTGGTCGTAGTGGCGGATCGTGCGCAACGACAGCCCCGTGCGTTCGGCCAGCTCTCCGATGTGCATCATTCCGGATCCAGGCATGGGTTGCTCCTTCGTGATTCGCTCTCAACCCTCACGTTACGTTAGAGTCGACTTTTGTGCCCGCGTCTTCTGCCGGGCATCCTCCCGACTGCCAGACCGCAAGTGGGGGCTGTCGGGCGCGCGCCGAGACGCGCGCTCTCACTCTTCGATGGTGTCACGCCTGACCCGCCCTGACCTTGGAGGCCTGCCTCATGACCACAGTGACCATGACCGCTGAAGACCGAAACCGGTATCGGCCCGAACCCTCAGTGCTGACCGCGCTCAAGACCCCGCGCATCCTCACCCGCGAAGTCCTCGCCGGCCTCGTCGTGGCCATGGCCCTGATCCCGGAGGCGATCAGCTTCTCGATCATCGCCGGAGTCGATCCCAAGGTCGGGCTGTTCTCCTCGTTCATCATGGCTGTCACCATCGCGTTCGTCGGCGGGCGCCCCGCGATGATCACCGCCGCCACCGGGGCAATCGCACTCGTCATTGCGCCGGTGGCGCGGGAGTACGGGATGGACTACTTCATCGCCACTGTGCTGCTCGCAGGCGTGCTGCAGATCGTGCTCGCCGTGTTCGGAGTCGCGAAGCTCATGCGGTTCATCCCGCGCAGCGTCATGGTCGGCTTCGTCAACGCCCTGGCGATCCTGATCTTCATGGCCCAGGTACCCGAACTCGTCGGCGTGCCCTGGATGGTTTACCCGCTGGTTGCAGTAGGGCTGCTGATCATGATCTTCATGCCGAAGATCACCAAGATCATCCCGGCGCCCTTGGTGTCGATCGTGCTCGTCACTGCTGCGGTCGTGGTCTTCGCGATCAACGTTCCCGCCGTCGGCGACAAGGGCGAGCTGCCTCGCAGCCTGCCCGAGCTGTTCATCCCGAACGTGCCTTTGACCTGGGAAACGCTGACGATCATCGCCCCCTACGCGTTGGCGATGGCGCTGGTCGGGCTCATGGAATCGCTGATGACCGCGAAACTCGTCGACGATATTACCGACACGCACTCGAACAAGACCCGCGAAGGCTGGGGGCAGGGCGTCGCGAACCTCGTCTCCGGCTTCTTTGGCGGTATGGGCGGCTGCGCGATGATCGGCCAGACCATGATCAACGTCAAGGCCTCCGGCGCGCGCACCCGAATCTCGACGTTCCTCGCCGGTGTGTTCCTCCTGATCCTCATCGTCGTCCTCGGCGACATCGTCGCGATCATCCCGATGGCCGCCTTGGTCGCGGTGATGATCATGGTCTCGGTCGGCACCTTCGACTGGCACTCCATCAAACTGTCCACCCTGCGCCGGATGCCCAAGAGCGAGACCACCGTCATGGTCATCACCGTCGCTGTCGTCGTGGCCACCCACAACCTCGCAATCGGCGTCGTCGTCGGCGTGTTCGTCGCCTCCGTGATGTTCGTCCGCCGCGTCGCCCACCTCATCGACGTGCGCCGCGAGGTCACCGAGCAGGACGGCGCGCCAGTCGCGCACTACACGGTCGAAGGGCAGCTGCTGTTCGCCTCCAGCAACGACCTCACCACGATGTTCGAGTACGCCGACGACCCCGACCGGGTGGTCATCGACCTCACGAAATCCCACATCTGGGACGCCTCCACCGTCGCCGCGCTCGACGCGATCGAGACGAAGTACGAACAGCACGGCAAGACCGTCGAGTTCATCGGCATGAACGACTACACCACCGCGTTCCACGCCCGACTAACCGGCGGGCTCGGCAACGGACACTAATATCATCAGCCTGAACCGTGGGGTCGCATCTTCCACGAACATGCGACCCCATAAGCCCTCCACAAGAGTCTCGATCCTCGTCTTCCCGCGAATCAGGCTTCAGGAATCTTGAACCTACGGGGATCGCCGGTCATGCGAGCGGTGGTGTCGAACGCGGCCAGCTCGGCGGGGTGGAGTTGGTGCTGCACGACGAAGGCCCGGTCCTTGATCCGCCAGAGCCCTTGCCCGGTGCCGAGTCCGGGCAGCAGGCCGCGTTCGGTGCCGGTCAGTCCGAGCGCGACGGCGGTAGGGCCGAGCTGATCGGTCTCCTGCCGGTAGACGATCCTGGTCTCCGCGTTGGCCAGCAGGCTGTTTGCCAGAGCCCGGTTCGCCGACCCGGCATCGCCGACGTTCTCCAAGTCGGTGAGCTTGTGGAACACCAGCAGGTTCGCCAGCCCGTAGTGTCTCGCCAGCCGCCAGTGCGCGTCCATCCTCCGTAGGAGCGCCGGGTGGGACATGAGCCTCCATGCCTCGTCGTAGACGACCCATCTGCGGCCCCCGTTGGGGTCGAGCAGGGCGGCTTCCATCCATGCGGATGAGCAGGTCATCAGCACCGAAATCAGCGTGCTGTTCTCGGTGACGCGCGAGAGGTCGAGGCTGACCATCGGCAGGGACGGGTCGAACCTGACGGTGCTGGGCCCGTCGAACAAACCGGCCAAGTCCCCGGCCACCAACCGGCGCAGCGCGTGGCCGACCTGGCGGCCGTCCTCGGTGAGTCGCCCGTCCGGGTCGTCGGCAGGGTCGGGGCGCAGCAGCCGCTCGACCACCATCGGCAGGATCGGCACGGCCGCATCGCGCACCGCGCCGGCCAGGGCCGTGTCGATCGCGGTGTGCTCCAACGGCGCCAACCGCCGATCCAGCACCGTCTCCGTCAAGGCTCCGAGCAGATCGCGGCGTCGCGCGGCCAGGGTGGTGGCCCACTCCTGATCCGACAGGCCGCCGGGCCGGTAGCCCTCATCCAATGGGTTGAGCCTGTTGCCCATCCCGTGCCCGAGGACGATTGCTTTCCCGCCGACTGCCTCCGCGACGCCGGAGTGCTCGCCCTTGGGGTCGCCGGGCACATAGACGCGATACCCGAAGGGCAGACTGCGGGTGTAGAGGCTCTTGGCGAGCGAGGACTTCCCGGAGCCGACGATCCCGGCCAAGATCAGGTTCGGCGCGGTGATGATGCCCCTCCGGTACAACTCCCACGGGTCGTACACGAACGACGAGCCGCTGTAGAGGTCTTGGCCGATGAAGATTCCCGCGGCTCCGAGCCCGGCTTCGGCCAGGAACGGGTACTGCCCGGCGAGCACGGCACTGGTGTCCTGATGCCGGGGCACCCGAAACCGGCCCGGTGTCCTCAGCGCCGCTGGACCGGGCTCGCCGGCGGCGGGCAGGTAGACCGTGGCGCGGCGTTCGGCCCGTTCGGCGGCGGCCTTGGCCTGGGCCGCTGCCTTTTCGACGTGACGCTGCTCGGCGACGAGCCGGGCGGCGGCTTGCCGCCGCTGCTTGCGCAGCCGGCGCCGCTCCGAGGCGGGCGCGACGAGGACAGCGGTATGCAGCTTCTCGCCCCGGCTCACAACGACCGCCCCCGCGTCTCGGAGACCCAACCGCCGGCGAGACGGTCGAACCACGACGAGTCCGGCGCCGGGCGAGGTCGCTGCGGCATGTCCGGCTTGGGCTGCGGCGAGTCCTCAATGCCGAGCAGGGCCAGCGCGTCCGCGTTCTGGTGAGCGGTCTCAGCGACCCAGCCGGGGAACAGGCCCTCGTGTTCGGAGCTGCTGCCAGGGTTGTTGATGGCGTGCTGGCGGGCGTCGCCGGCCGCGGTCAGGTAGCCAGCGAGGTCGCGCATCGCGCGGTCCGGGGCCACGGCCGCTCCGGCTCCGGTGAACAGGTCCCGGCCGTCGAGCGTCTGCCCGGTCGCGGTGTCCTCGATGCGGTGAGCGTATCGCTGGTGCTCGCCCAGTGGCGAGTCCGGCCATACGGTCAAGGTGAGCGTCCCTACTTGCCGGGACATCGGAGCAGTGGGGTCTGCGCTGTTCATGGCGGGCAGGTGCACGCCCGCGCGTCTCTGTGGTGGCTATGTCAGAGCGACAGCCCGCGAGCCTGCTTGACCGCGGCGACGCCGGGATGCTCGAACCAGCCCCCGTCTCGGACGGCGCTGCGTCGAGCTGCCGTCTCGCGGCCGGCGGTGTCGCGGGTCGGCGGGACGTGCACGGCGGTGGGCGGGTCGATGGCGTCTTCGGCGGGGATCAGGTGCCGTCGGTAGAGCGCGACGTGCCCGGCTTGGAGGTTGTAGGTCATGGCGTAGTCGCCGGTCTCGGCCTGCCGGTCTCCGGGGTAGACGGGGGCGGTGTCGTGGACATCCCCGTTCTCGAAGGCGGCGTTGGTGGTCTCGTCGCCGTAGTCCCACATGGACAGATGCTCGATGGCCGCCTCGTCGCCGCCTCGGTCGATGAGGTCGAGAGTCTGGTCGGCTTCCTCGCCTTGGAGGAACACGACGCCGATCCACCGCTCGACACGTCGGTCCTGCGGGTTCCAGACGATCCGGCCTGACTGGTTGAAGGCGGCGCTGAGGCAGTCGTCGGCCTGGTCGATGAGGGTGCCGGCCTGGTGCAGCTCGTCGGCGGCCGCCAGTGCCGCGGCCGCGCCGGCGGCGTGGTCGCGGGCGTCGTCGGTGACGTGGTGCTGACGGGTCAGGTGGGCGGTGGCGAGCTGATCGAGCACCTGCCGCAGCGATCGCAGCCCGCCCAGCAGGTCTCCTATCACGGCGTAGGTGTCGGCCGGGTTCTCGAAGGCGCGGGTGGCGTGCGCGAGCCCGCGCAACGCCTCGTAGGCTTCGCTGGCGTCGCGGGCCGGATCAGTGAACGTGGGCATCACGGGCCTCCTTCAACGAGGGTGGGATGCCTGCCAGGTGAGCGCGCCGCTCACACCGTGCGGCACAGCGGCAGCGCCGCCGCCGTGAACGCGACCGCTTGCTGGCCGACGAGCCGCCGGGTCTCGCAGGAGGCCTGGATCGCGGCTTGTTCGATCGCGGCGACCGCGGCTTCCAGCTCGTCGACGCTGGGGGCGGAGACGGAGATGAGCCCGGAGACGCGCAGCACGCCGTGGCCGGCGGTCAGGTCGGCTTCTTGTTGCAGGACGTCCTGGTACTCGGCGGTCTGGGCGGCGTCCTCGATCTGCCCGATCCGGGCGCGCTGGGCTGCATCCGAGATGTGCTCGACCTTCTTCTTGCGGATGTCGCGGGCCGCCTGGTCCGAGCGCATCGGGGTGTAGACCAACGACACCGATCGTTGGATGCCGGTGGAGAGCAGCACCGGCGCGAGAAACCCCGGATAGACGAGACTGCGGGGCCATTCCGAGACCCACAGGACGGTGTGCCACGCGGAGTCGGTGCGCAGGTTGCCCCAGGTCTCGGTGACCGCCACCGGCCCGGCGGCGGCGAGTTCCTGCCCGAGCCGCCCGTGGCGCTCCAAGGTGGCGGCCACGGCCGGGTCATACGCCGAGCGGAGGATGACCGCGACCTGACCGGGGCCGAGCCACCCCAAAGGGGTCAGGTCCGCAGACCGCAGCGCGGCGACCAAGGTCGCCATCTCCTGCCGGAGCACTGCGGCGGCGCCGCGGATGCCGCCGCCGGCGGTCCTGATCTGCCGGGCGGCGACCTTCATGTCCAGGGAGAGGCTGACCGTGGTGGCGTGCCTTTCCCCGGCGGGGCCGGCCCGCTCGATCAGCTCGCGATAGGTGGTCGCGGCCCAGGAGCCGTCGTCGGTGCCGTGCTCGGCCCACCACTCGGCCAGCCCGCTACCGGAGTCCGGCAGGGTCCGTTCGAGCACTTGCAGGGTCGCGATCCTCCCGGACCGGCAGACCGTGGCGAGCACTCGCCCCCACGAGGCCACCCGCCGCTCCTGCTCGCCGGGGTCGAGCAAGATGAATGCCGGATGGGTCACTTCCGTCACGACTGTCAAGGTTGCCTGGCGGGGGTCGTGGATCATGCACGCCCCGGTCTCGGGGTCCAGGTGCTCCCGCAGCCGGGCCATGTCGCCGGGCAGCGCGAGGTTCCCGGCCGGGCGGGGCTTGACGATCCGGCGCCGGTAGAGCAGTTGTCCACCGGTGGAGCGCCACAGCCACCAGAGCGCGACCGGGAGCCATTCGACCATCGGCCTACCGGCGACCGGCACCCACGTCAGCACCATGGCGAGCAGCCAGACCGGGGCGGTGTAGGCCAGCAGCATCCCCGCGCCGCCGTAGAACGCGGCCAGCAGCGCCAGCCCGCCGATGCCGAGGGTGACGAGCTGTGCGACCGAAAGGCCGAGCAGCACCCCGCGGCGGGTGAGCCGGCTGAACTTCATTGGCGTCAGCTCGCTACCGGGTGTCTTCTGTTCCGTGGTGGGCATGACTGGTCACTCCTTGCCCCGCGGCGATGCCGTGGGGTTGGACGGCTCCGTGCGAATCCGCGGCTGCGGCGTGGACGGCGGGGGCGCCTGCGACGGCGGCGGGGTGCCGCCGTTCTGCCCAGCTGCTGCGTCCGCGGCGGTCTCGGCCTGACCGGCCACCGCGTGCCCCGCCTTTGGCCCGGCTTCGGCGGCGTCCTTGGCGACCTTCGCTCCGATCACGACGGCTGCCGCCGGTCCCGCGGCGGCCCCCGCTCCTGCTCCGGCACCTGCCCCGCCTCCGGCACCTGCGCCCGCTGCGCTGGCTCCGCCTCCTCCCGCAGCCGGCGCGGGAGCCTTGGGCGGTGGGGTTCCGCCTGATCCGCCACCGGACCCACCACCACCTGTCGGGCCTTCGAGAACCTTCTTGGGCTCGCCGCTGCCTTGAGGCTTGGACGGGATCGGGACGGGACGGTTTAGCGCGTTCTTGGCCTCCTGCTCGGTGCCCATCTGCTGGTACAGGTCGAAGCCGACGAAGGAGACGAAGCGGTAGACCATGTAGGGCGCGAAGGCCGCGATGCCCATGAGCACGATGCCGGTGATCGGTTCGGTGACGGCGGCGATGTCCAGCTCGATCGGGGTGGCGATCTGCGTGACCGCCAGCAAGAAGATGACGACGAGCACGAGCTTGCTGATGATGAGGGCGATCACGAACGCCGCCCATTTCCCGATCCACCCCTTGGTGGCGTCCCAGGACGCGCCGGCGAACGCGATCGGCGCGAGCACCACGCCGACCAGCAGCAGCGCCTTGCGGATCAGCAGGCTGAACCAGACGATCGCGACGGCGGCGATCATCAGCCCGGCCAGGAAGATGGTCACGATCGCGCCGACGCCGGGCGCGGCGATGTTGATGCCGCTCAGCCCGGCGGCGAGCAGGATGATCTTGTCGCCCATCGTCCCGGTGGTCTCCCCGGACGCCTGGATGATGCCGATGCAGAGCTGGTCCACGATTTCCAGTGCGAGCGCGGTCAGCGTGACGACCACGGACGCACCGAGCACCGATTTCGCCGCGCCGAGCGCCGCACGGGACAACGCGGTCGGGTCCCGGCGTATCAGCCCGGTGATGAGTTGCAGGCAGAAGAAGATGAGGACGAGGAAGACCCCGATGCCGAAGATCAGGTTGTAGACGCTGGTGAACCCGTCCGTCTGGACATCGACCAGCGTGGTCGTGTCGAACACGGCCCACATCGCCTCGATCAGCCAGCCGGCCGCGCCGCCCATCGCCTGGGCGAGCCAGTCGAACGGGGCGGCCACGACCGTCGCGGCCGCCTCGCCGGCCACGTCGCAGACGGTCGAAATCACGGGAACGTCGCAGACACCCATCACGAATCTCCTGCTGTGTGACCGGCCGTCTCAGACGGCCTGGCCGACGTTCCAGAAGAAGTTCACGAGCGTCACCGCCGCACCACAGATCACCGCAGCACCGCAGGAGATGAGGACGCCCAACTTCCCCCGACCGGAGAGGTGCGGGTTGCTGGAGTTGGCGCCGTAGGCCCACACGATCGCGCTCACGATCAGCGCCAGGACACTGAGGATGAGGCCGACCGTCATCACGGCGCCGACGATGGTGCGGAGCTGTTCGATGCCCGGCAGGCCGTTGCTGTTGGGGTCAATGTCGATCACGGCGGGTACTCCCTCGCTGAGCGGATGGCTTGGTGATGGCGAGGTAGGCCGGCGAGCGACTGGACACCGGCGAGCGCGTGAGGACATGAGAAAGGACTCCCCACAGGCGTGCCTTCACTCGGTGCGGGTCAGAGCTGGTTGCCGAGGGCGATGAGCCAGTTCACCCATGCGACTCCCGCGCCGGCGAGCGCGGCGGCGCCGACGCCGACGAGCACCCCGACCCGGCCTTTGGAGGCGAGGGCGGGGTTGCCGTGCGACGCGCCGAACGCCCAGCAGATCGCGGAGACGATCACCATGAGCACCGCGACGATCAGCACGATCGTCAGCAGGGCGCCGATGACCTGTTTCAGATCGCCGATGCCGCCCAGCCCGTCGAAGTCGGGGAACACGTCCATCACGCACCGCCGGCTTGGACGGTGATGTGCAGGTGGTCGATGTGCTTGGTCGTGATGTCGGTGCCGCGGGTGTAGTCACGCCAGCCCTCGGCGTCACGCGCGAGAGACCAAATCTGGTTCTGCCAGATCAGGTACTCCACGCCCAAGACCTCGGCATGGTCTCTCAGCCAGTTCGTGAGCGCCCATCCGGCTTCGAGCTGCGCGGGCGTCGGGTACTGGCCGATCGCGTTACCGAACGTCACGTCACACGCGCGGCCCAGCGGGTGCTCGGAGACGGTGCCCGGACGGGGCGAGTAGCACGCCCACGAGGTGTCGGGGAAGGCCGCGCGGGCCTGGGCCATGACGTGCGCCATGCGCGCGGTGATCTGCCCGCTGCTGGTGGGGTCATCGACCATCCGGTCGGGGTCGCCGTCCAGCGGTGCCGGCGCGCCCGCGGTGCCGCCGCTGGTGTCGCATCCAGCGGGGCTGCCGACGGTGGCTTCGGGCAGGTCGGCCGCGTTGTGGTCGTTGAGCCACGCTGCGGCGTCGACGGCCTCGCCATTGGTGCCGCCGGGCCGGACCTCGAAGTGCAGGTGCGGTCCCGTGCTATTGCCGGAGCTGCCGACATCGCCGATGTGCTGGCCCGCGGTCACCCGGTCACCCGCCGAGACGTGGATGCCGGACTGCCACATATGCGCGTAGGCCGTCGCCACCGTCGCGCCGTCGATCTGGTGCTCGATGACGATGAGCCCGCCGTAGCCGCCGGAGAACTCGGCCACGGTCACGGTGCCGTCCGCGACGGCGAGGATCGGCGTACCGTCCGGTGCGGCGAAGTCGGTGCCGGTGTGGAACGACGGCTCCCCGGTGATCGGGTGGATGCGCGGCCCGAATGGGGAGGTCATCACCCAGGTGCCCTCGGGCAGCGGGAACACGACCCGTGAGGACTCCGCGACCGGACCCGCCGCCAACGGGGCGGCGGCCGGGCCGGCCGCACCCGTCGCGCCGGTGAGGGCGTCGAGGATGCGTTCGGCGACCGGCTCGTAGTTGCGGTAACGGTCCGGATAAGCACTGACCTCGACGGCCTGCGCGGCCTCGCCGGGGTCTATCTGCGCCCAGCCGGGAATGTCCAGCAGGCCCCGCGGTGAGGGATAGTTCGGGCCATCGGGTCCGCCGTAGAACGCGCGGGCCTGATAGGTCGTGTCCATCAGCTCCGCGACGGTTCCCCAGCCGGATTGCGGGCGCATCTGAAACAAACCGAGGGAGTCGTGGTCGCCGCCGTTGCCGTCGTTGGGGTAGTTCACGGACTCGGGGTAGGCGCCCGTGTTGGCGAGCTGGCGCAGGGTGCTCTCGGTGAGCGCGGCCATCAGCGCGATCTTGATGCCGGCCCGGCCGACGCCCTCGATGCTGCCGCCGACCGTGACGATCGTGGCCGCGTGCGTGAGCTGCTGCCGGTTCAGCGTGAAGGTGGTGCCGTCTTGGGTGGTGACGGTCAACGAGTCGGGAACGGTGCCCACGGTGACGCTGCCGCCGGGGACGGCGCAGTTCGCGGCGGCGGGGTTCATCAGCACGCCGATCGACAGCAGGACGCAGGCAGGCCCGAACAAGACGAAGGCGAGTCCGAGGATGAGGAGCTTCTTGACCACGACGCGCCTCCTGTCATCGCAGCGGGTTGTCGAGCTGCGACAGGCGCAGCACATGACACAGGCCGGTGCGGAACTCCGGTGCCGGGGGCGGGCAGGCCAGGAAGATCGTGAACGACACCGGATGCTCGCTCGTGACTGTCTCGCCGTTCCAGACGCCCTCGCGGTGCCGGGTTCCTTCGATTGTGACCGCGGTCGCACCACGCGGGAGCTGGCCGGGCTGGGCCTGCTCGACCGCGGTGTCCCATGCCTCGGGCACAAAGGAGGACTCGATGGTGAGGTGCTGGGTGGTGGCGTACTTGCGCAGCTCGATCCACGCCTCACGCGGGGGCAGATAGGACGCGATGTCGGAGGCGAGGCCGGCCTGTTCGGTGCCGGACGGGTCGCCCACAGCGAGGATCACGCTGGTGTAGTCCAAGGGCATCAGCCCCGAGCCGGTATCCCACGCGAACAGGGCCTCGGCGACGTTGCGGGCGAACTCGTCGGGATCGCTGGACGGCGTAACCTGCGGCAGTCGCGGCGTGTCCGGCCCGGTCTCGCCCGGCGCGGTGACCGCGGGGTCTGATCCGGGATCGGATGTGGCGGGTCGCTGGGGGCCGGCGATGAGCCCGTAGACGCCGATGCCGATCAGGATCAGCAGGGCGAGGCCGGCGGCGATCATGGCGATCAGGCGGCCACGGGACCAGGAGGCGGGATTCGTCTTCATATTGCCAGGTGCTCGCCGCCCGGAACGACGACGGACGGCGGCGGCGACTCCGGTCAGAGGGCGCGCAGCAGCGGCCGACCGTCCGACTCAGCGGCGACGGTAGCGCGGGCGGTGCGGAGCTGATCGGCGAACTGGGTGGTGCCCTCGACGGTGGCGAAGAATGCCTCGGCCTGCTCGTCGGTGAGCTCGATGGCCAGCTCGTCGACGTCGTAGTGGGTCCACCACGCTTCCAGGTCGGCCCAGGTCAGAACGAACGCCCGCACCGGGTACCGCGCCGGTCCCTCGTCTTCAGCGGCGGGGCGACGCTTCGGTGCTGTCGGCTTCGCCGCCTTGCTGGTCTTGGTGGCGTGGACGCGGGCCAGGGCTTCGTCGGCCAGCTCGTGCAACCGCCGGTCCCGCTCGCTGTCGGCCTCGGCTTGGGTGTCGCGGAGGCGCTGGAAGATCGGGTTGACCGCCGCGCCGGCCTCGATTTGCGCCAGCCCGTCCCGCGCCTGCGCGCGCGCCGTCTCGGAGACGGTCGGGTCGTCGGCCAGGTGTTGCAGGTAGCCGATCTGTTCCAGCCGGCTGTAGGACGCCGAGCCGGTCACCATCCGCGCCGCCTGCGCGCGAGCGTCCCCGAGCTGGTGCGAGTCCGATGGTCCCGTCGAATCGGCGGGACCATGCTGTCCCGGCTCATGACCGTCTTGGAACTGGGTCTTGGCCTTGCGACGGGCGGCGTCCTCGGCCATGAGTTCCTTGATCTCCCGGTACAAGGCGGCGGCCTCGATCGGGGTGAGCGGCTTGTGGAGCTGGTTGTCGTCCTGCTCGGCCAGCAGATGCCCCAGCCGGTCCGAGATGCCGGATCGCACCCACACGCTGACGCGCCGCCAGCCGAGCTTCTTGATCGCCGCCATCCGACGTGCCCCGCACACCAGCACCCCATCCGGGGTGATCGTCGGCGGCTGCAATAGCCCATCCCGGTCGATCGACGCCGCGAGCGCGTCCAGGTCGCCCAGGTCCGTGCGGTGCCGCTGGCCGACAGTGATGGAGTCCACCGCCCGCTCCAGCTCGATGTGCCCGGCCGGTGCGCTCATCCCGCACTCCGCGCCTTCGTCGTACCCGGTGCAGCCAGCGAGAGGGTGAGCACGAGGTCGTCATCGCGCAGCAGCACTGGCAGCGTCTCGCCGATCAGCAGACGTAGCAGCACGCCGCGTCCCGCGCCGGTCGCCGCGAGCGTCGGGTCCGGGCAGCCGAGCAGGGCGCGCAGCAGCACCGCCCAGGAGCGTCCCGGAAGGTCGATCAGGGCTCTGGCGTGCTTGTCGCGTCGCAGCGTCTCGTAGGCGGTGTGCCGGTTCCCGACGCGGGTCAGCGCGACGCAGACGTGCTCCACCGCCGAGCGTGCCGTGCCCTCGGGCCAGTCCAGCAGCATCAGCAGCGTGATCGCGTCCTCGACCGCCGACGCCGCCGTCGTTGCCGCCGGCTCGGCCGGTGTCTGCTGCGGGGTGTCGTCGCGGTCGTGGGCGTCCTTGATCTGGAACGCGGGGTGATAGTCGCTCAGGACGTTCTCGCGGTCGGAGAGTCGTTCGGGGTCGTGGAAGATCGAGTAGCGGGGCCGGCGTGCCTGGTGGGTCGAGCACAGCAGCCCTTGGCCGCGTTCCTCGGCGATGCAGGTGATCCTCACCGCGTGCGTGATGACCGCCCACGGGTCATCGGCGGTGCGGGCGGCTTTGGTGCGCATCACGTCGAACGCCGCCGACGCGGCCTCCCACGGATCGAGCCGGTGCTTGTGCGCCAGCGCGGCGTACTTGTCGGCCGCGAACGCCATCAGCTCTGCCGCTGCCGGGTCGTGCTCCCAGGCGCCGCGGCCGGCGGTGTGGAGCCGTTTCAGCAGGGCGCGCAGGCCCTCGCTGGTGCGGTAGTTCTCAGCCGGCTGGCCGCTGGTCTCGCTCATGGTGCTGGTGTCGTTGGTCATGGTTTGGGCACCTCCCGACGGAGAGGTGCACCCGCAGACGACTGCGGGTCTCGCCTTGACGGAGTGGGCGCCCATGACTCATCACCACCCGGCTACCTCATCCCGACCCCGGAGCGGCGTGGTCCCTGCTCGGTGCCGCCGCGACGGCCGAACGCGCTCAGAGGCGGCAGACGCTTGGCTCGTTCGGCGACCCAGCGTGCGCCCTTCTCAATCGGGGCGCGGACATGCCGGTTCATATCGGCGGTCCGGTCGATGCCCCGGCGGGACAGCCGGCCGCCGCCTTGGGCGATCAGGTCGGTCGGGCGCACCCAATCCACGCCCCGGCCCCGTACCCGCGCCAGCTTCTCCTTCGCGCCCTTGCGGGACTCGGCGTCCTTGACCGCATCCGGCGTCCCCGCTGCTTCGGTGGTCTCGGCCGGGTCCGGGTCGTTCCGCTCATGGGGCGGCGGCTCGGGCTCGGAGCGATGCTGCTCCTGCATCCGGTCCTCGTCGTTCATGGCAGGGCTCCTTCCATCTCGGGCTGCGACTCGGAGGGGTCCGCCTCATCGGACTGGTGGGCACGAGGCAGCCAGCGGCCCACCGTCGAGGGATGCACGCCCAGGTGCCGGGCGATGGCCTTGTTCGACCAGTCCTGCTCTCGCAGCTCTGCCGCGAGCGCCCGTCGATCCGGCCCGCCGTCCGAGTCCGCAGCGGTGACGCCTGCCGCCGTAGGTGGCGGGTCGAGAGGTGCCGTCTCGCTCTGTGGCGGGGCGGTGATCGGCTCGACCGCCGGCGGCACCTCGAGCGCGGTAGCGGGGCGTGCGGTGGCGCGGGTCAGCACGACGGTCAGATGAGTGATCGCCAGCAGTACGACCGGTGGCACGGCAGCGACCGCGGCCGCGAGCGGGCCGGGCACGTCGGCGTCGGCCGCGACCACCGCGTGCAAGCTGTTCGCCGTCACCGACACCGCGGCACCGCCGACCAGCAACGCCCACGGATACCACGCCGCTCGCTCCCCGGCGAGGGCGACGACGGCGACCGTGGAGACCACGATCACGCCGTCGACGATCAGCGGCCACGCCCACGCCTGCCCGGCCCCGATCCCGGAGCGGCGGGCAAGGTCGGCCAGTGACGTGAACGACAACCAGAACGCGCCGGCAGCGATGAACACGGTCCCGGCGACCGAGGTGATGACCGCCCACCGGCGGCCGCGTAGCTCCTTCACGACAGCCCCCGCGTGGCGGGCGCCCGCTGCTGCACGTTCACGCGAGCGAACTCGCCCGAAGCCGATGCGGCGGGACGGTCCCGCCGGGCTCCGGCGCCGACGCTGCGATAGGCGCTGTAGACGGTGCGGGTGATTTCCCGCTCCCCGAAGTCCGACTGCGCGGCCGTCACCATCGCGTCCAGGGCATCCGTGAGCGGCACCCCGCCCTCGGCTAACCGGCACGAGGCCCAGAAAAGTTTGAGGTTGCGGTCGGTGGCCTGCCGGCCCAGCCACGTTGCCAGCCGCTCCGCGTCCTCCCGCCGCACCGGCCCGCCGAGGCGCGGCCGGGGCGCGGGCCGAGGATCGAGGAAGTCCCGCAACCGGCCCGCATCTATCGGCCGGGCCGCACCGGCCGCGACCTGCTCGATCCGGTACGGGGTGCGCACGCCGTCGAGCCGCAGCAGCGAGGGCGGAGCGATGATGTAGCCGCCGTCCCCGCGACAGTCGATGCCGACCTTCCCGGCCTGCCAGGATCGTTGCGTCTGGTGCGGGTCGGCTGGGAAGTAGGCGTGCTGGCCGCCGGTGGGTGTGCGCACGACCGCCAACGGCTCGGGGATCAGCCCGGCCCGCGCCGCCCGCGCATAGGCGGCATACCCGTTGACGCCGTGCACATCCACGTCGATCACGACCAGCCCCGAGACGGCGCCGGTCGGGATGCCGATGTTCGCGGTCGGCCGCGACCGCCACCACCCCTCAACCCGGTCCAGGTCGACGTTGGCTTCGTGGAACCCGCGCTCCGGGATCGGCCGCTTCCCGGCCGGCGCGCAAGGGAACACCGGCACTCCGGCGCGCGCCAGCTCACGCGCCGCGACCGGCAGCGGCGTCCCGTCGAGCTGACCGAACACGGCGGCAGCCGTGGCGGGGGCGACCATCACAGGCCCCGTCCCGAGCCGACTGAGGCCGCCGGTGTCTCCCGTTCCGGCAGCGGCTCGACCCGGCGCGCGGCCTGCTCTGGCGTTTCCTGAGACTGCGACGTGCGCTCCGGGCCACCGACACGCAGGGACAATGGGTTGCCGTTCCCGAGCTGCGGCGTGTCGAGCTTGTCAAGAACGTCGAATGCGGTGCTGCGCACCTGCTCGCCCGTAGCTCGCACGACCGCCACGGGGTCCTTCCCATCGACGTTGGCCGCCCATCCGGCGACATACGGGATCGTGTAGTCGCTGGTGTCCATGCCGTGCGCGGCGGCGATCATCAGCGCGACCGACTCGGCGCGTACCTCGCTGATTCCTCGATGCTCGCGGGCGTCCTCTTGCTGGTTCGGGCCATCCAGCCGGACGTGCGCCAACTCGTGCGCGAGGGTCTTGACCTGCGCGGCCGGGTCCATGTCCGCGCAGACCATCACCTGACGGGTCTCGAAATCCGTGCAGCCATTCGCGCCCCGCTCGATGCGGTCGCGCGGCATCCGCAGCACCTCGAACCCCAGCGACTCCGCCTGCCCGGTCAGGCCCTCCCACAGCCCAGCGGGGGCTTCGCCTTCCAGCAGCCTCGGACGCGGCAGCTCGGGAAGCGGGTCTCCGTGCGTCCTCGACACGTCCCACACATAGGCCGGCACGACGCTGACGATCCGCCTGCGCACGACCTCGCCCGGCCGCGGCTTCTCCCACTTCCCGAGCCGGCGCCACGACGCTGGATCGCGCGGGGTCGCCGATGCGAACCTCGCCTTGACCGGACCGCGAATCCGATAGCCGCCGTCCTTCTCCGGCCAGCGGCCCATCTTCCGCCAGTCGTTGTACCCGGCAACCCACGTTGGCGTCGGTGTCGGCACCCGGCCCTGTTCGTAGGCTTCAAGATGCTGCGCCCAGATCAGCAGCGTGTTGTTGAACGAGCGGGTGCGGAACCTCGCGGCGAACTCGATCGCCTGCCGCCAGTCATCGCCCGACACGAGTTCCTCGACCGAGCGCACGATGCGTTCTTCCAGCGCGTCGAGCGTCGCTTGCCGCGCCGCCTGCTTGTCCTCGTTCGCAGCCATCGTCTGACCTCCCTCCGCCAGGGCCACTCCGAGAGGGAGCAACCGTGCGACCGCGAGGTACGCCGGGAGGATCAGGAAGACGAGACGGACGACGGAACGATGCTTCGGACCGTCAGGCTCCGCGATGAACCCGACGAGTCTCTACCGGACTACCGGTTCAGAGCGCAGCGCGGACGGTTCTCATGCCGATCCTGCGGTTTTCGTCGGGGCGGATGCGCGTTTCACCCGGTCGCTTGCGTCCGTACGCGGCTCAGCGCCCTGTAGTTGCTCGGGGTGACACCCACGCTACGGCGGAACTGGCGGGCGGCGAAGTCAGGATCGCTCCAACCCACCTCCTGAGCGATCACCGTAATCGGCGCATCTGACGTGCGTAGGAGCGCCGCCATGCGTTCGGTGCGCAGCATTGTCAGATACGCGATGGGCGACTTGCCGAAGGCTTCCACGAACAAGCGTCCGACCTGTGATTTGGACAGATGGACTTCGTTGGCAAGGTCGGTCACGGACCACCGACGTTCGGGTGCGGCGTGGAGCAGGTCAGCAGCCTTGCGCGCTTCGGCGCGAAGGGGACTGAACCGTCGAATCCGAGGTGAGGTTGGCCATGCCGTAGCGCGCTGTGTCGAGCTTGTGCGGACCTGAGAGGTCTTGATGAACGGCGCGATGACATGGGCGACGCTGAACCATAGGGCTTGCATCCGGTAGAAGGTTTCCACGGGTCGGCTCTCGGCGCTCAACGCAACCAGCTCGTCCAGCCACGGCATGAGCATGCCGGCCCGGTCCTCGCCAAGTCGGAGGATCTGCGCTGGCTCGGTGTAGATCGTTGACGCGAACTCCGCCGCGTCGAGTCGATCACGCAACACACTCGCGTGCTGCCAGAACACCTGATCGACCACATAGTCCGCGTCGGCATAGACAACCGTGGCCGTGATGTGACCCTCCGGCTCAATCCCGCAGAGCACATTTGCGCTGAGCAAGACGGCATCACCAAATCGGACCGGTCGCTTACCGAACTCGCTCAGGAGTATTGCTGAACCGTCACGAACGAAAGCGAGTTTGATCCAGTCGAACGCAACCGGGTCAGCGGGCCGGTACGCCGTTCTTGTGAACGCCCGGATCGGGCTGAAATCCACGCCGTTCGCCGCGAGTGAGGTGCCACCACCGGACATCGGGCAGATGCGCGGTGTCGCGCTCACCATTCATTGGGTCCGGACATGATCACTCGCCGGAGCGAGAGACACTTTCGACCGTGACTCTGGGAATGAGGAGACCAGCAAGGCCAGCGGCGACGATCAGCACGGCCATGATTGCGAACGGGCTTTGATACTCCGAGATCGGCGTGAATGTGGCGAGCATTGCCAGACCGATGGCTCCACCAAACTGTTTGGCGGTGTTCATGAGCCCGGACGCTGCGCCGGCGTCGCGGTTGTCGATGCCTTGGGTGACGGCGGTCGCTAGTGGTGTGTTGAGCAGACCGCCACCGAGTCCGATGATGATCGACGGCAGCAATACCGTCACCGGGTAGTTGGCAACAGGTATCAGCCACTGGGCCAGGAACCCGAGTGCTGCGATCACTGAGCCTGTCGCTACGAGGACCCGGATCGGGTACCGGTCGAGGAGCCGGGGAGCGACCCATGTACTCACCACGAGCATCACTCCGGTCAGCGGTAAGAAGCCAAGCCCGGTGGCTGCTGCTGGGTACCCCATGCCCTGCTGCATGAGGAAGGTCAGGAAGTACCACACTGCGACTTGGAAGCAGGCGCCTGCGAGGAGTGTGGCTGCGTTGCCCGTGATCACTGCTCGGTTGCGCCATAGTCGTGGTGGCACCAGCGGCACACGCGTCATCCGTTGCTGTACGACGAGTGCCACGAACAAGACGCCACTGACACAGGCGGCCACTGGCGTGGTGTTGGCTAGGTTCTCGTCACCGGCACTTGAAGCCGCGTAAGCCGCGGCGGTAAACGCGCCCGTGACCAGCACCGAGCCCAGCACACCGACGCGGCCCCGCACGACCTCCCGCTTTGCACGTGTGAGTACATACGCGGCAGCGGCGACCGCCGCTCCGATCGGGAGATTGATGAGAAGCACGGCACGCCAGGACACATACTCGGTCAGGACTCCGCTGACGATGTTCCCGAGGCCCCCACCGGCCAGACTCGCACCTGTCCAGATCGCGACGGCACGGACTCGGGGTCGTCCTTCGGGAAACCAGATCGTCAGCAAGGAGAACGTTGCGGGTGACAACACCGCGGCTGCCACTCCTTGAACCGCGCGCGCTGCGATGAGCATCCCGCCTCCCACCGCCAGGCCGCCCACCACGCTCGCGATCGTGAACACGAGCACGCCCCCCAACACCGTCCGCGTAGCGCCGAAAACGTCGGCAAGTCGAGCGCCTGCAAGGATCAGCCCAGCGAAGCCGAGCGTGTATGCAAGCACGATCCACGACGTACCAACCGCCGAGAGCGCTAGATCCTCGCGTACCGATGGCACCGCGACGTTCATCACGGACGCATCCAGGACCACCATCAGCTGAGCGACGCAACTCACCCACAGCACGAGCCTTGGTGTCGTCACCCCTCGTTGGTACATGCGTATCATGATACAACTGTATCAAACGAGAGAGGGTGTGCCGCCATGGACGATCTGGATCGACGCACGACAATCATCGAAGCCGCCGAGAGGCTGTTGTCACGCGGCGGAGTCGAAGCCGTGTCGATGCGGAACGTGGCCGTTGAAGCTGGCGTCTCACTGCGGCTGGTGCAGTACTACGGCAAGTCAAAGAACGAGCTACTCACGGCTGTCCTGCAAGCCATGTCCGAACGCAGCGTGCAACATTGGCAACAGGCATTGGATTCCGCGTCCGGGACACAGGACGCTCCTCTGCGGGCATTCTTCGACGCGGCACTACCACACGACGAACAAAGCCGGGCCTTCCACCGCCTCGGAGTCTCGTTGGAGCAGCTATCGGCCTCCGACCCGGACGGCATGGGCGCCATCTACCGAGGACATCTGGAACGGCTCGCGTCCAGCCTTGCGTCGCACATCGACGAACCGGATCCCGCGGCCATAGCGCACGCCTACGAAGTCATGGCCCTCTCCCACGGCTTGGGCAGCTTGATCTCAACCAATGCCATCACTGTGCAGCAGGCCCGTGCCATAGCCTCCGATTACATGGACCGATACCTTGCCACCTGAACATTTGCGACCGCGCTGAACCCTTTCACCGGCTAACGGGCATCGTGGAGAAGGTTACGTAGTGCGGCAGCGGCTTGTGCTGGCAGGACACGTTGCCGAGCGCGGCGAGCTGCTGTGTGTAACTGAGCGCGAGGTTCGGATCTGTGACCCACCCCGGCGGGAGGCCCATCAGCCATTCCACGAAGTCCGGCGCCGGCCGAGGTCCCGCGTCGTCGCTCAGGATCGCGGGGTCTGGGCGGGGCGTCCGGTTATGTGTTCCCATCGGGCAATGGCGCGGGCGTAGTGTCCCCAGCGGTGAAGATGTCCTCGATCAGGGACCACAGAGTCTCTGGTTCGTTGCTCTTGTTCTGCGAGCCAGCCGGTCCGTTGAGTGTGAGGTCGATGATCTGATGGGAGAGCCCCGATCGACCCTCGCCTCGCTCGTACCCGGTCTAGCAACTCCCCGCCTCGAGTCGAGTCCGTCGCGAGTGGGGTTCTGAACAACGTCTTGGCGATGAGCAACGATGAAGAGGCGGAGTCTCGGGTGAGGAGCGCCGACAAGGGACGCTGATAGGCCGATCCATTGCGTGTCATACCGCAGGTCGGCCAGATCGCCGAGTACGGCGCCGGCTGCCCGGAGAGGTCGAGTTGCGAGGTCTCCCAGACCCCACGGGTCGGGTTCCAGGTCGCGAAGGGTTGCAGCGCCGGGGGTTGCGTGGTCGGGGTTGCGTTGCGCATCGGGGTTTCCTTCCAGGGATGCGCGGACGGCGGGTGAGGACAGCAGCCCGCGGACGTTCTCGATGACGACGAGCTGGGGTTGCAGCGCGTCGATCGCTTCGGCCATGTGCGACCAGAGCCCGGAGCGGGTGCCGGGTGCGAGGCCGGACCGCTTACCTACTGTGGACACGTCCTGACAGGGGAATCCTCCGCACAGCACATCAACGGGAGGGATCTCGTTCCAGTTGATCGTGGTGATGTCGCCCAGGTTCGGGACGTCGGCCCAGTGGTGAGCGAAGATGCGCGAGACGTGTTCATTGTTTTCCGAGAACCAGACCGTCTCGGCACCTAAGGCGTACTCGACGGCGAGGTCGAGCCCGCCATAGCCGCTGAACAGTGAGCCGACTCTGATCGGGCGTTCGGGGTCGTTGGGGTCGAGCATGAGGACTCCGGCTGACGGGTGCTCCCCGGTCGGATTCCGCACAGGAAGTCGCTGCCGGGCTGGTCAGCAGCCAGGCGCTCAGCCGTCCGATCCATCGCGGACGCTTCGGCCCGCCGTTCCGCGCACGTCGAGACGCACCGTCATGTCCGTGCCGATCTGCCAAACGCGCCGGATCCCTCCCGCGCGCCACCCGAGCCACCACACGTCTTTCAGACGAGGCGCGAGCCGTCCCGAGTCGCATCGGATGCGACCGGACTCGCGGGCTCACCTGCCCTCCGAACGACGGCGGAAGGAGCAGCCCAGGTGACGGTTTCGATGCGCGTGATGAGCGCGGGCGATGGGTACAAGTACCTGTTGAAGTCCATCGCCGCGGGCGATGGCGACCGGAGCCTGAGCACGCCGTTGACTCGCTACTACGCGGAGGCGGGGACACCGCCGGGCTTCTGGATGGGCTCGGGGCTGGGTCGGCTCGGGCACGGCGAGCTGGTCGAAGGAGCCCAGGTCTCAGAAGCCCAGCTAGCGCTGTTGATCGGGATGGGCCATGACCCGATCACGGGCGATCCGCTGGGCCGCGCCTACCAGCAGTTCGCGTCAATCGGAGAACGGATCAAGCAGCGCGTCGACGCCCTCGACCCCGAGCTGGGGCCGGCCACTCGAGCGCAGGAAGTGGCCGCGATCGAGGCGGCGGAAGCCGAGCGCCGCACCCGCCGCGCGGTAGCCGGTTACGACTTCACGTTCAGCGTGCCGAAGTCAGTCTCCACGATCTGGGCGGTTGCAGACGCCGGCACCCAAGCCCTGATCGCAGACGCGCATCATGCGGCGGTTGCAGAGCTGGTTGCGTTCCTCGAACGCGAGGTTGCCGCAACCCGCGTCGGTGCAACCGGCCCGGATGGCGCGGTTGCGCACGTCGATGTCGCCGGTGTCGTGGCGGCGGCGTTCAATCACTACGACAGCCGCGCCGGTGACCCGCAGTTGCACACCCACGTCGTCATCAGCAACAAGGTTCTGACCGTGCAGGACGGCCGCTGGCGGACCCTCGCGGGCCGGCCCATGCACGCGGTGGTCGTCGCGGTCTCCGAGCTCTACAACGCTGCTCTGGCCGATCAGCTCTCCCGCGTCCTCGGCGTCGAGTGGGTAGCGCGCGAACGTGGCAGGGACCGAAACCCGGCCTGGGAAATCGAGGGCGTGCCCGACGATCTGGTGACCGAGTTCTCCACCCGCTCCCGGCACATCGAGGCCGAGAAGGACCGCCTCATCGCCGGGTACGTCGCCAAGCACGGCAGGCAGCCCTCCGCCCGAACGGTGCTGAAACTCCGGGCGCAGGCGACGCTCGCCACGAGGCCAGAGAAGCAGGTCCGGTCCCTGGCCGACCTCACTAGCGAGTGGCGCCAGCGCGCCAGCCGAGTGCTGCGACGCGACGCGAACGGCTGGGCGCGCACGCTCACCACGGCCAACGCGCAGGCGCCACGACGGGTGCTGCGCGCCGACGATGTGCCGCTGGATGTAGTGCGCGAGCTCGGGCAGACCGTGATGGAGATGGTCGGTGAGAAGCGTTCGACCTGGACCCGCTGGAACCTGCACGCCGAAGCATCTCGGCAGTTGATGGGGTGGCGGTTCGCCAGCATCCAGGACCGGGAGGCGATCACCGGGCTCGTGGTCGATGCCGCCGAGCACGCTTCGCTGCGGCTGACGCCGCCGGAGCTGGCGTCGAGCCCGTTGCAGTTCCGCCGCGCGGACGGCACCTCCGGGTTCCACCCGCACGCCTCGACCCGGTTCTCATCCGAAGCCCTGCTGGCCGCCGAAGACCGACTCCTGACACGCGCCGCTGACACCTCCGGCCCGGTGGTGCCACTGGAGACGGTCGAGAGGATCGCCCGCAAACCCGACGCACGCGGCCGGGTGCTCGGCGAGGATCAGGCCGCGGCCCTTGCTGCGATCGCGGTCTCCGGTCGCGTCGTGGACGTGCTGGTCGGCCCGGCCGGGGCCGGGAAGACGACAGCGATGAACGGGCTCCGGCGGGCATGGGAGAAGGAACATGACGCCGGCTCGGTGATCGGGCTCGCCCCCTCAGCGGTCGCCGCGCAGGTCCTCGCCGATGACCTCGGCATCGCCACCGAGAACACGGCGAAGTGGTGGCAGAACCACATCATGAACGGGACCACGTTCACGGCCGGGCAGCTCGTCATCATCGACGAGGCGAGCCTGGCCGGAACTATGTCGCTGGATCGGCTCACCCATGAAGCCGAGAAGGCCGGCGCGAAAGTCCTCCTGGTCGGCGACTGGGGCCAGCTCCAATCACCCGGCGCCGGCGGCAGCTTCGCCATGCTCGTGCACGCCCGCGACGACGCCCCCGAGCTGACCGATCTGCACCGCTTCACCAACGAGTGGGAGAAGACCACTTCACTCCAGCTCCGCCACGGCCGCACCGAGGCGATCGACACTCTGATCGAGCAGGGCCGGATCACCGGCGGCGACGAGGAAGCGATGATCCACGCCGCCTACACCGCGTGGCGGGCCGATCTTGCCGCCGGGCGCGCGTCGATCCTGGTCACCGAGACCCACGCTACCGTCACCGAACTGAACACCAGGGCGCGGGCGGATCGGATCATCGACGGCACCGTGAACCCCACCCGCGAACTGCCGCTGCGCGACGGCACCGCAGTCTCCGAGGGCGATCTGGTTATCACGCGCGAGAACGACCGGCGGCTCCGCAACGGCCGAACCTGGGTCCGCAACGGCTCCCGCTGGACCGTCACCGGGGTTCGCGAGGACGGGTCGGTCAGCATCCGCCCAGCCGGGCGCAGGTTCGGCGGCGGGATCGTCCTGCCGGCCAACTATGTGGCCGAGCATCTGGACCTCGGCTACGCGATCACCGCGCACCGCGCCCAGGGCGTCACCACCGACACCGCGCACGCGGTCGTCACCGCCACCACCACGCGGGAGAACTTCTACGTCTCCATGACCCGCGGCGCCCACAGCAACCACGCCTATGTCGCCGTCGACCGGGAAGACGCCGAATACGCGGTGCCGCATCCCGGCGACAACCCGAACGTCACCGCCCGTTCGATCCTCTACGGCGTGTTGCAGCACATCGGCGCCGAGCTGTCCGCGCACGAGACGATCACCGCCGAGCAAGACCGCTGGGGCTCGATCGCCCAACTCGCGGCCGAGTACGACACCATCGCGCAAGCCGCACAGCACGACCGCTGGGCGACCTTGCTCGCCGCGTCCGGGCTCACCGTCGAGCAGATCGAAGACGTGCTCGGCTCCGACGCCTACGGCGCGCTGTCGGCCGAGCTGCGCCACGCCGAGGCCAACCACCACGACCTCGACGCGCTGCTCCCGCGGCTGTTCACCGCGCGGAGCCTGAACGATGCCGACAACATCGCCTCCGTCCTGCACGCCCGCGTCGCGCGCGCCACCGCCCGGCCCGCTGGCTCAGGCCGCACTCGCAAGTCCCCAAGGCTGATCGTCGGATTGATCCCGCACGCTGGCGGGCAGATGACCGAGGACATGCGGCAAGCCCTGGACGAGCGCCACGAGCTGATCGAGGCCCGCGCCGACGGCGTGCTCCGCGGTGCCCTCAGCGATAAGGAGCCGTGGGTAGCGAAGCTCGGCACGGTGCCGAAGGACAAGAAGCAACAGGCGGCATGGTGGCGCGCTGCTCGCACAGTCGCGGCCTACCGCGACCGCTACGGCATCACCGACGACCGGACCCCGCTCGGCCCACCGCCGGAGAGCACCAGTCAGAAGATCGACGCCATCCGCGCCCGCGCCGCCCTCAACCGTGCCCAGGCGATCGCTCACGAGGGCGCGCCGGCTGATCCGGTGCGGCCAGCGACCGCATCACGCCCCGCACCGAGCTTGTGAAGCCCCACCAGCGGGGCGGCCGTCAGAGAGAGCGCCCCGGCGTGCCCGGCGACGGGCGCCGATGCCCGAGCGCGCGTCCGACCTCGGGCCGCGTCACAGTCCGGTCCTGGGTCCTGTCGGCGTCGAGTAGGTCGATCACGTCGCTTGACTGAGTGACGAGTGAGGCGAGGCCCTGCTTGATGAGTTCGTTCGGTCCCGCGCTCGTGACGCTGGTCACGGGGCCGGGCACCGCGCCGACGCCTCGGCCGAGTTCGTGTCCGGCGAGAACGGTGGTCATCGAGCCGGACCGGGGACCGGCTTCGGGGATGACAGTCGCACCCGAGAGCGCCGCCATCAGACGGTTGCGGGCCAGGAACCTGTGCCTGGTCGGCGTCGCTCCGGGGGGCAGCTCGCTGACCAACAGCCCGACCTCCCCGATCCGGTTCAACAACTCGCTGTGCCCGGCCGGGTAGGGGCGGTCCAACCCGCCGGCCAGGACGGCGATCGTGTGTCCGCTCGCGGCGAGCACGCTCTTGTGCGCGGCCCCTTCGATCCCATAGGCGCCACCCGAGACCACGACTCGTTCTTCATCGGCCAGACCCATCGCCAGTTCACCCGCGACATGCTCGCCATAGTAGGTTGCGGCGCGCGCGCCCGTGATCGTGGCCCGATCACTCAACGCCGTCGTCAAGAACGAGACCGCGCCGCGCGTCCACAGCAGGTACGGCGCACGGTCGCCCAAGTCGTTCAGGCCGGCGGGCCATTCCCTGTCTGCCGGGACGAGCGTGCTGAGCCCGTGCCGCTCCGCCTGAGCTACCTGATCCAGCAGGCCGGACGTGAAATGTGCCGTCAGCCGTTGGCGCCACATCAGTGTGTCGGCGCGGGCCAGGCCGGGCACTTCGTCGTCGGACTCGATCAGCCGCAGCGTCTCGACCCCGCCGTGGCGGGTGAGGACGTACCCGGTGGTCGGGTCGTTCGGTTCGGCGATCATCGACAGCGCGATCCGCGCCATCCGCTCACCCTGCACCTGCTCCGCCAACGTCGCCATGATCGGTGTCCCTTCCGCTCCAAGGTCACCGACGAGGTACACGCCTGCCTGCCGCCGGGGGTTCCCTCTGTCACGAGTCAGTCGTAAACTCGGTAGCGAGGCAGGTTCAGCAAACTACGCGGGTCCTTCGGGACGGCCCCTCGCGGGCACTCGGTTCATAGCCGCCTCCACGACGGACACCCGTCGCGCTATGACGAGGAAGAGAGACCCGCAATGCTCCGCACGTCCGTGGCGCTCAGCGCACGAGGCTATGGCGTACTCCGATACGCACCCACCAACCTGCTGCTCAACGCCATCCGCACCAGACGCGGCCTCAAGTGGGGCATCCCCGCGATGCTGCTCGCCGGGGTCTACCTCTACGCCGCGGCGATCTGCACCACGATCATCAACGACGGCGGCCCCGGCTGGCTCCACCTGCTGGTCCTGGTGTTCGTCTGGAACGCCTTCAAGTTCATCTGGATCGGCCCCGTCAGTCTGATCCAGCTCGTGCGGCGCAGGCGCCAGGAGCGTGTCGGAGGCTGCCGATACGCTCGGACACGCCGGCAGGCTTCTTTGACCTGACTCCCGCGCCCCTGGGATGATGAGAAGGTGAACGGCCTCTAGGAGCACGCCTGCTCGTGCCGGAACGTACGAGTCGAAGGAGTGCTGATGGGTGCAAGGACGATCCACCCGTTCCCCGCCAGGATGGCGCCGGACATCGCCATCGACCACCTGGACTCCACTGCAGACGAGTCGGAGCTAGTGGTACTCGACCCGATGTGCGGGTCAGGGACGGTCCTCGCCGCAGCGGCAGACAGAGGCCACGCCGCACGCGGGTTCGATGTCGACCCTCTCGCAGTCCTCATGAGCTCCGTTGCCACCCAGGCCGTTGACACCGAGGAAGTCGTCGCCGAAGCTGAGCGCATCTGCGCACTTGCGCGAGCATCCAGCGTGGACTCACCCCGATGGGACGACCCAGAGACTCAGAAGTTCGCCGAGTACTGGTTTGCGGCACCTCAGCGCACTCAACTCAACCGCCTCGCACGGGAGCTGGACGGGATCGGCGATGATGCCGTTCGTCAGGCTCTTCAAGTGGCGTTGAGTCGGATCATCGTCACGAAGGCGCCCAAGGCCTCGCTGGCGGCCGACACATCGCACAGCAGACCACACCGTGTGGCTACCGAATCTAGTTACGACGTCTATCGCGGGTTCGAGGGGTCTGTTGCAAGCCTCAAGAAGCTGCTCGATGAGCGATCCATCCTTGGACAGGTTGAGGTTCGTAGGGGAGATGCGCGCGCGCTCGATTTGCGTAATTCATCGGTTGACTTGATTATCACTTCACCGCCATACCTAAATGCGATCGACTATCTACGCGGCCATAAGATGTCGCTGATCTGGTTCGGACACACGATCCCTGAACTGCGGAAGATTCGTTCGAACAGCATCGGGGCAGAACGCGCGCTCGACGGCGACGCTCTAAAGCAGGTCACAGATATGGTGCAGTACATAAAGGACTCGGTGGACGCGCCGGATCAACTTCCCATGGCTACGATCACGCGCTACGCGCACGATCTCGCACTTTTCTCGCGCGAGCTTAACCGTGTCTGCAAGACCGGCTCTGAGGTTGTTACGGTAATCGGCAACTCCACACTGCGTGGAAACTATATCCAGAACGATGTGCTCGTCCGAAAGGCGTATGAGCATTCTGGTTTCCTTGTCGCGGCTCGAACTGAGCGCGAGCTGCCGGAGAATAGGCGGTACCTCCCGGTTCGGACTGCGAACCTCGAATCGTCGATGGCGAAGCGGATGCGGACCGAGGTCGTACTGACCGTGAAGAAGCCATGACCACATTCTTCGAGTCGGGCACTGTCACAGACCACATCAATGTCGAAATCAGTTTCCAGATCATCGGCCTATTCTCCGAAGGTCTCTATAGCAGCCCCAACAAGGCGATTGAAGAGCTGGTCTCAAACGCTTTTGACGCCGATGCGACGTGCGTACATACCGTCATGTCACCTGACCGAGCTGCGAGCGACGCGTCTATCGCCATCCTTGACAACGGAACTGGGATGGATGCAACCGGGCTCAAGGTCCACTGGATCGTCGGCGACTCCGTCAAGGCCAGCAACCGCACAACCGCCCGTGGTCGCCGTACCATCGGGAAGTTCGGCATCGGCAAGCTCGCAGCTTACGTCCTGGGCACCCGCCTGACACACATCACGAAGGCGGACGGGAAATTCTTCTCGACAACCATGGATTTCAAGGCGATTCCAACGCCTCCACCGGCGAACGAACGCACTGACGAGTCTGAGCGCACCGCGACGCCACCAGTCCAGCTTCCGCTTCGCGAACTCACCGAGGAGGAAGCGCACGGAGCCGTTCGTCCCTGGCTGTCTGACGACACCGGCCGCGAGAACCTGACTCTCTTTGGAGACGAGGCCGAGGACTCCTGGACCGTGGCGATCATCACCGAACTCAAACCGATGGCGATCGAACTCTCCGCAGGCAGGCTTCGATGGGTTCTATCTACCGCCATGCCATTACGCGATGACTTCTCCCTGTATCTGAACGGCAACGAAGTCGTCGCCTCGAAAGCATCCGCGAAGCAGGTCGGGACGTGGGTTCTCGGCAAAGATATTCTCACCATCCCGAGTCCTGCTCCAGAGGAGCTAGACGCGGACACGGACGAGAAGATTCCTGAAGCCGAGTACCAGCACTTTCTCCTAGTCGACAAGAGTCTGGGCCCTGTTAGTGGGTACCTTGAGCTCTACGAAGATCCCATCGATGCGGGAAAATCTGAAGCAGTTGGGAGAAGCAACGGCTTCTTCGTCTACGTCCATGGCCGACTCATCAACCCCGACGACTCAGGGTTCGGAATCGACCGAAACAGCCTTCGCCACGGCACCTTCTCGCGGTTCCGCCTGGTTATCAACATCGATCGTCTCGACGCCGAGCTCCGATCCAGCCGCGAGACTCTGCTCGCGAGCCCCGTGGTCGAGCGCGCCCGAGAACTCCTTCGTGGTCTCTTCAACCTTGCACGAACGAAACTGGACGCACACGAAACCGAGACCGCTCGCGAAAGGCGGGCATCACAGCGCTTCGCTGACAGCCCTGCGAGCCTCACGGAACGACCGATCCTGCGAATGGTCGTGGACTCGTATGAGGAGAAGATTCACTCCCGACATCTCGTACCGATCGACAAGAAGAAGTTCCCGACCGCCGCAGAGTTGATCGCTTTTCTCGAAAGCCGTATCACTGATGGCGGCGGTCTCATCGGCGATGTCGTGTATGAAGACCTCGGCACGCTGCTTCCAATGGCGATGCTGGACAGCGCAAGCGGGCAGCTCTCGATCAACCTTGAGCATCCCTTTGTGGCGCACTTTGCCGACGAGTTCAACGATCGCAAGAAGAACCTCCCTCTGGAACTTTTCGCAATGGCGGAGATTCTTCTTGAAGCAGGGCTTCACGACGCAAATCTTGATGACTCCGCCGTTTCGACCGTTCTGGACTCTCGCGACGAACTACTTCGCCACCTCGCACGATCGTCGGGCGCGCGCAACTCAATTACCGTCGCGCAGGGCTTGATGGCATCGCTAACTAGCGCCAAGGGCCTTGAGCTTGCGCTGGTCGAGGTATTCCAGCAACTCGGTTTCGAGGCCGTCCCGAAAGCAGCGAAGGACGAGCAGGACGGGCTTGCGGAAGCGTTCCTGCCTGCGGGTGAGCATGGAAAGACTCAGTATCGAGTCTCCCTAGAGGCCAAGAGCAAAGAGAAGCCCGGCGGAAAAGTAAAGAAGAGCGGCGTCGAGGTATCCACTATTGCGCGCCACCGCGATGAAGCGGAATGCGATTTTGCGATCGTTGTCGGACCGGACTTCGAGACCGGTGCAGATGACCTCGGTGCGGTCATGCGCGAGATCCAGGCCGATCGGGTGGCGAACCCGACCAAAGGCATCACCCTCATGCGGGCGAAGGACTTGGCGAGGCTGGTGAGGCTGGCGCCGATCAAGCGAGTGAATCTGGCAAAGATGCGCGAACTGCTCGCCACTTGTCAAAGTCCAGCAGACGCAGAAAAGTGGGTCGATGCCATTGCTCTGTCTCAGCCGGAGTCCAGCCCGCATCAACAAATCTTGGAGACAGTGTGGGAGCTCCAGCAAGATGATCGAGACCACACCGTCGAGTACGCGGCACTCAGAACCGCGCTCCGCCTCACTAAGAAGCTAAAGATTACTGACGCCGAGTTGCGTGAAGAGTGCTTGGCATTGAGCCGTATGGCTCCTGGATACTTCATGGCTCGTGAAGACCGAGTGGAACTCAACATCAAGCCCGAGAACGTGCTGGCCACGATACACGCATATGTTGACGATTTGCCCCAAGCAGATGAAGAGCAGACGTAGGAGGCCGACCAGGCACCTGCTTGTGGTCCAAATGACACCGGGCAACTCCGAAGCCAGAGGGCGCTGAACCTATGAGCAATGCGGTCGGGGCGAAGGCTCGTCGCGAAGAGGAGATTGCGTTCCTGGCGATGGAACAAGTGCTTGGGATCGATATCTCGTTGGCGGACGCGGGTGCTGGTGACAAGATGCCAGACGGTTCTTGGATCTACCCCGATAGCAGAGGACGCAAGGGCATCGTCGAGGTCACGTCGCCGCCAGCCGAGCGCTTGTTGGCTGAGTGGGCGCGAGCGAAGAGGGAGGGTCGGCCACAGACCGAGAGTGGATCGATCCCCACGCGTCTGAATCAGTTTGCGCCGAGACGCTGGCGACGCAGTGGGCATGCCAGAACTTCGAGAAGCTCTTAGCTCAATCGGCGGACGAGCGGCATCTGTTCTTGTTCGCTCGGCAACATAAGGATGGCTCCTACTTCTATCGTCTTTCCGACTCCTACGAAGGTGGGACTGGGGAGGACGTGGACGATCTTGTCCTTCCGCATGGCATCTCGGACGTTTGGTTCCGTGGTCGCGCGAGCCGTGACGTGTCCGATCCGCTCGGTGTAACGCAACTCCGGCTGGCAAGGTTTCAGGCAGCATCCGGCTGGCACCGCTACACGGTCCGCATAGAGGAGCGGCAACTGCCAGTGCCCAACCCGAGCATCGCTGACGATCGAGTTCCGGCAGGTTGGCGGCTGCCAAAGGATCGTACTCATCCCGTCGAGGACTGATGATGCAGGCAAGACTTGTGACCACTCGGACGCCCTTGACTCGGTCAAGCATCCGGCTGGCACAAGAGACGCTTCGACCGAGAAACAACGTGTCAATCAGCCCTTCAAGCCGCAGTGACGAGGGGGACCAAAAGGGGACCAGAATCATGCAAACCATGCATGTCGTGACACGCGCTGCATGACCTGGGGTCCGGAACGACGCGGATTTCGGGATCGGCGAAGCCGTCTGGACGCCTGGGGGTCAGGGGGTCGCAGGTTCAAATCCTGTCAGCCCGACCGTGTGATGTCTCGGGACATCGGCAAGCCCCGAACCTACGGATGTGGGTTCGGGGCTTGTGGTTTCTGGGGCTGGTAGTCGCGTTCTGGGTCGATGACGCGTCGTCCCCCGTTTCGGACACTTCCGGGTGCCCCCGAGCAAGTGGAGTGCCCCGGAAGTGTCCAAGACGCGAGGAGATAGGTGCGGTTTGACCCTCCCCCCAGCAGCGTGACCGGAAGTGTTGCCTATGTCTTGGGACATGCCTTGCCGATGTCCTGAACCAGCACACCGTCAGCCCGACCACGACGACGTCCGAGGACGTCCCACACTCCCGGACCTGCGGAAGCGGGTCCGGGAGTGTCGTGCTTCCGGCTCCGACTACCTACGGACGTCTCGCCCGCCGAGGTCCTGCGGCGAGGCGGCGTTGTACGCAATCACGTGCGTAGCGGCACGCAGATCGCCCGGATCCAGGGATGCCGCGCTCGTGGTGACGACGCTTGCCGCGTGAGCCCGTCCGGGCCCGCGTACGTCCACCTCGTGTAGGAGTCATCATGATCGTTTCCCGTACGTTCTCGGCGGGCTTGGTCGCCGCCGTCGTCTGCTCCCTCGTCGGGACCGCCTCCGTGGCGAACGCCGCCGAGACGAAGGCCCCCGCGGCGAAGAGCGCCGTGACCCAGAAGGCCGCGGCGAAGGCGGCGGTCCGGCACCCCGAGATCGTCGTCAAGGCGCAGTCCGGTGTGGGCCAGCGTGGCTTCGTCGTGCGCAACCAGGGCAACACGACGGTCCCGGCCGGCACGCAGTTCACGTTCCACTCCAACCGCGCGGTCGGGATCGGCCTGTTCGGCGACCCGCAGATCCAGGAGGACTGGGCCATCGGTGTCCTCGGATCGGGCTACGACGGCGACGTGTACCTCAAGGAGCCGCTGCTGCCCGGGCAGAGCAGGACGTTCCTTCTGTCGACGGTCGAGGTCTCGGCCTTCAGCCAGTGGAGCTTCGAGCTGTCCGACCCGCGGACGGCGGCGCTGGACACGAACTACGCCAACAACAAGGCCGGCATCCGCTGCGCCCTCGTCGTCCTGGGGCTGCCTGCCTGCAGCGTCTCCTGACCTCGAGATCCCTGTCGGCTGGCGAGGCTCCCGGACCACACGGTCCGGGAGCCTCGTCATGTCCAGGTCAGCGCGGCGTCGCACCGAGCAGGAGCGGGTCGAGCGTCACATGTCGCGGTAGCGCTGCGCCGCGTCGAGCTTCTCCTGCAGCAGCTCCGGCGTGACCTGGCGGCCCGACTCGGGCGTGAAGTCGGCGTCCGGGGTCTGGTAGAGGCCGGCGTAGGCGGCGGTGTCGCGCTGGTAGCGCCAGCCCTCGGCGAGCGGGCCGACGTCGTGGGCGCCGTAGCCGATCGCGTCGAGGAACTCGGCGACGACCTGCTTGGCGTCGGCGTCGTCACCGGCGATCGCGAGCACCGACCGCTCGGGGTCGCCGTGGGGGCGCGCGAGGCGGGCGAGGTGCTCGAAGTAGATGTTGTTGAACGTCTTGACGACCTTCGACTCCGGCAGGTGCTCCTGCGTGAGCTCGCTGGTGGTCGTCGACTCGTCGTCGAGGCGTGCCACCTGACCGTCGCGCTCGGGGTAGTAGTTGTTGGTGTCGATGACGACCTTGCCGCGCAGCGGGTCGACGGGGACGTCGGGGAGTGCCTTGAGCGGCACCGTCACGACGGCGAGGTCGGCCGCCTCCGCCGCCTCCGCCGGGGTCGCCGCACGCGCCCGCGGGCCGAGCTGCTCGACGAGGTCGCGCAACGTGTCCGGTCCGCGCCGGTTGCTGAGCACGACGTCGTAGCCCGCGTCGACGGCCAGCCGTGCGACCGTGCTGCCGATGTTTCCACTGCCGATGAGTCCGATGGTGGTCATGGAGTCCTCAACGCAGCGACCGCGCTGGACCTTCCCGGCGTGATCTCGGCTCAGCCCGACCTCAGACCAGTGCGCGGAGGGCGGCGTCCGCAGCGCGCAGGGCGTCGCGGTCCCACGTCGACGTCGACGCCAGCAGCTCGTCGGCGCCGGTGCGCTCAGCCAGCTGCTCGAGGGCCCGGCGGACCGTGCCGGCGTCGCCGGCGACGGCCCGCTCGAGCGACGTCTCGACCCTGCGGCGCACCTGCTCGGGCCACTCCTGCGCGCGGATGGCCGCGGGCGACTCCAGGGGCTCGAAGACGCCGGTGCGCCGGGACTGCGCCATCGCCCACGCCTCCGAGAGCGCGAGCTCGCGGGCGGTCGCCGTGTCGTCGGCGACGAGCACGTCGAGCGAGACCAGCACCTGCGGCGCGTCGGCGTCGGGCGAGGGCCGGAAGTCGCGGCGGTACACGGCGAGCGCCGACGGCAGCTCCTCGGACCACAGCGCCGGCCCGCCGACGACGACCGGTAGACCCAGCTCGGCCGCCAGGGTCACACCGCGTCCCGTGGCCAGCAGGTACACCGGAACCGGGCCGCCCGCGGGACGCACGGTCACCGCACCGCGACCAGCCAGCAGGTCGCGCAGCTCGCGGACGTCGTCGGCGAACCGGTCGGCGGCGTCGGGGGTCTCCCGCAACGCCTCGCGCACGGGCGCGGTGAACCCCGACGACCGGCCGAGGCCGACGTCGACGCGGCCCGGGTGCAGCGCCTCGAGCATGCGCACCTGCTCCGCGACGACGATCGGCTGGTGGTGCGGGAGCATGATGCCGCCGGACCCGATGCGGATGCGCGACGTCGCCGCACCCACCGCGGCCATCAGGACGGGCGGCGCCCCGCTCGCGATGCCGGGCACGGCGTGGTGCTCCGCCACCCAGAACCGGTCGTAGCCGAGCTCCTCCGCCCAGACGGCACGCGCGACGCTGCCCGTGAGCCCCTCGGCATCCGGGTGTCCGGCGCGGGTGCGGGAACGGTCGAGCAGGGAGAGCCTCACGCAGGTCCCAACGCTGAGAGGGCGCCGCACCTTCCGCAGCGGCCCGCGCAACGTTCCCCGACCGTCTCCCGACGTTCACCCCGACCTCGCCGTCCCGTACCCCGACCCTGTCTGACTGGCCGGGTGAGGACCGGGACGCCCCGAGCACCCCTGACCCGCCGCGACGTGGTCGTGAGCGGCGTCGGCTTCACCGTCGGCGCCGGCGCCGTCGTCGCGACCCTGCGACCGTCGCCCGCCCCCGCCAGCCGCCACCGTCACTTCCAGCACGGCGCGGCGTCGGGCGACCCGGTCGCCGACGGCGTGGTGCTCTGGACCCGGGTGACGCCGACGCCCGACGCCCGTCCGGGGTCGGGACGCGGAGCGCCGACCGAGGTCGACTGGGAGGTCGCCGCCGACGAGGACTTCGTCGACGTCGTCGCTGCCGGCGTGGCGCGCACCGACGCCCGCCGCGACCACACCGTCAAGCTCGACGTCCGCGCCCTGCAGCCCGCGACGACCTACTGGTACCGCTTCCGGCACGGACCCGACACCGTCGGCGGCCGCACGCGCACGGCACCGGCCGAGGACGACGACGTGCAGCGGCTGCGGCTCGGCGTCGTCTGCTGCGCCAACTGGCAGGCCGGCTACTTCGCCGCCTACCGGCACCTGCTCGACCACGACCTCGACGCCGTCGTGCACCTCGGCGACTACCTGTACGAGTACCAGCCGGGTAAGTACTCCCACGGACCCGACTGGACCGACGTGCGACGTCACGACCCGCCGCACGAGACCGTGTCGCTCGAGGACTACCGCCGACGGCACGCGCAGTACAAGAC
>NZ_LUNF01000052.1:0-3100 GCF_001626145.1 Aeromicrobium sp. REDSEA-S32_B7 | reverse complement strand
GTGTAGACGAGGTCGCGGAACGGTCGCAGCCACACGCCCGCCGCGAGGGCGGCGTCGGTGGCCGCCGCGATGTCGACGGCGTGGTCGAGCTGCACCACGCCGACCGCCCCGAGCGTGCGGACGTCGACGACGCCCTCGACGGCGCGCAGTGGCGCGAGACCACGGGCCAGCGCCTCCCCGACGCGCTGCACGTCGGCCTGCCAGCCGCGCTCGAGGAGGAGGTCGATGCTGGCCGACGCGACGGCGCACGCCAGCGGGTTGCCCATGAACGTCGGGCCGTGCATGAGAGCGCCGGACTCGCTGGCCGTCACGCCCCGCGCCACCTCGTCGGTGCACAGCACCGCGGCGAGCGAGACGTAGCCCCCGGTGAGCGCCTTGCCGACGCAGAGGACGTCGGGCGCGACCAGCTCGCTGACGAAGAGGTGACCGGTGCGACCGAAGCCCGTGGCGATCTCGTCGTGCACGAGCAGCAGACCGTGCTCGTCGGCCACCTCGCGCAGCACGCGCAGGCACGCGACTGGGTACGGGTGCATGCCGCCCGCCCCCTGCAGGAGCGGCTCCACGACGACGCCCGCCAGCTCGTGGGCGTGCCGGGCGGCGAGGTCGCGCACGCCGTCGGCCCACGCCGTCACCTCGGCGTCCGACGCGTCGTGGCGCGGCGGCCGGTCGGCGAACACCTGCTGCGGGAGGAGGTCGCGCCACATGGTGTGCATGCCGCCGACCGGGTCGGTCACGCTCATGCAGTCGAACGTGTCGCCGTGGTAGCCACCGCGCACCGTGAGCATGCGGGTGCGCTCGGGGTGCCCCGTCCCGCGCTGGTGCTGCAGCACCATCTTGAGCGCCACCTCCACGGCCACCGAGCCGGAGTCGGCGAGGAACACGCGCTCCAGGGGGGCGGGCGTCAGGTCGACGAGCCGTCGCGCCAGCTCGACGGCCGGTGCGTGCGTGAGCCCGCCGAACATCACGTGGCTGAACGACGCGACCTGATCGACCACCGCACGGTCGAGGACGGGGTGGCGGTACCCGTGCACCGCGGCCCACCACGACGACATCCCGTCGACCACCCAGTCGCCGTCGACCTCCAGTCGGCACCCGTCGGCGCCTGTGACGACCCTGGTGGGCGAGGGCTGCGTCATCGACGCGTAGGGATGCCAGACGTGCGCGCGGTCGAAGTCGCGCAGGTCGGCGAGGGTCGCGGTCACGGGAGGGCGGTGGTCAGGCGTTGGCGGGGACGTCGGTGCCCGCGCCGCGCTGCCGGATCGCGAGACCGGCCGTGCCGTCGTGGGAGGCGCAGCCGCTGCAGGCGGTGCCGCACCCGGTCGACGCGGTGCCGCACGGCGAGGCCGCGGGCGCCGCTGCCGTCGGCTCGGCAGGCTCGTGCCCGTGGAGGTCGTCCGCGCCGAGGATGGTGAAGCCGTGATCGCGGATCAGCTCGACGTCGGCCTTGGCGTCCTGGCCCTCCGACGTCAGGTAGTCGCCGAGGAAGATCGAGTTGGCCACGTGCAGCGCGAGGCCCTGCAGCGAGCGCAGGTGCATCTCGCGTCCGCCGGCGATGCGCACCTCGCGGTCGGGGCAGACGAAGCGCGCCATCGCCAGGATCTTCACGCAGCGGGCCGGGGAGAGCTCCCACGTGTTCTCGAACGGCGTGCCGTCGAACGGCATGAGGAAGTTGACGGGGATCGAGTCGGAGCCGAGCTCCTTCAGCGCGAACAGCGCCTCCACGAGCTGCTCGTCGGTCTCGCCGAGCCCGGCGATGAGCCCCGAGCAGGGCGACAGGCCGGCGGTGCGCGCCTTGGAGATCGTGTCGACGCGGTCGTCGTAGGTGTGGGTGGTGACGATCTCATCGTGGTGCGACGCCGCGGTGTTGATGTTGTGGTTGTAGGCGTCGACGCCGGCCTGTTTGAGCCGCTCGGCCTGGCCGTCCTTGAGCAGCCCCAGGCAGGCGCACACCTCGACGTCGGGGTAGCTGTCCTTCAGTGCCTCGGTCATCTCGGCGACCTTCTCGACGTCGCGGTTCGAGGGGCCGCGTCCCGACGAGACCAGGCACACGCGCGACGCGCCGCCTCGTAGTCCGGCGCCCGCCTGGCGCAGCGTCTCGTCGGTGGAGAGCCACGAGTACTTCAGGATCGGCGCCTCGGACCCGACGGCCTGCGAGCAGTAGCTGCAGTTCTCGGGGCACAGCCCGGACTTCAGGTTCACGAGGTAGTTGACCTTGACCGTGGCGCCGAAGTGCGCGCGGCGCAGACGTCCGGCGGCCGCGACGACGTCGAGCAGGGCGGCGTCGTCGGCGCGCAGCACCGCGAGCGCGTCCGCCTCGGTGGCGCTGCCCCCGTCGAGGATGCGGGTGGCGAGCTGGTCGAACGATGCGGTCATGACGGTCCTCGACTTCGGTGGCGGCCCCTGAACACCGTTCAGGTGAACGGTGTTCAGGCGACGATAGCCGATCCGCGCGGGCGCGTCACGGGGTCGTCGAGGCGGCCCGCCTCACCGTCCTCACCGTCGCCGTCCGCGCCCTCGCGGGCGTCGTAGGCGTCAGCGGCCCATGATCGGATCGAGCAGTCCGTCGAGCATCCCGGGGGAGGGGCTCGAGGACGGCGACGGCGACGGGCTGGGTTGCTGGGTCGGGGACGTCGGCCGCGGGCTGGGCGTCGTCGGCCCGGTGGGGGTGGCCCCGGGCGTGGTGGGCCGGGGCGTCGTCGGCGTGGTGGCACCTCGGTCGGGGGTGCGTCCGCTCGACGCGGCGGCGTCGCGGTCGGAGTCGCCGTCGGAGTCGGAGTCGGGGTCGGGCTCGCGCTCGTCGCGGGAGTCGTCGTCCTTCGCGTCGCGCTCGCTGCCAGGGTCGGTGCTGCGCGGGGTGGGGGTCGGGCTGCTGGTCGAGGGCCGGGGCTCGGCGGCCGCCGACGGGTCGCCTCCGTCGCCGAGGGAGGTGAGCGCGACCGCGCCGACGGCGAGCATGAGCACGACGGCGCAGGCGGCGGCCGTGCTGAGGGTGCGGATGCGCACGGGACCTCCCGGGTGGACGACCTTCCACGGTAGACAACGACGCAACCGCCCGCCGGTGACGTCCGCGGCCCTACGATGGGTCCGCACGCCTCCGTAG
>NZ_LUNF01000051.1:0-25092 GCF_001626145.1 Aeromicrobium sp. REDSEA-S32_B7 | reverse complement strand
CAACCTCGGGGCGCGCACGGCGATCGAGCGCGGAGCCGACCTGGTCGTGCTCCTCGACGTCGACTGCCTCGCCTCCCCCGGGCTCGTCCTCGCCTACGAGGAGGCGTCGCGGCGTCCGCTCGCGGAGGACGCGGTGCTCTGCGGACCGGTCTCGTACCTGCCCCCGCCGCCGGCCGGCGGCTACGACCTGCACACCGTGCACACGCTCGCGACGCCGCACCCGGCGCGCCCCGCGCCGCCCGCGGGCGACGTGGTCGTCGACGCGGACGGGCACGACCTGTTCTGGTCGCTCTCCTTCGCCCTCACCCCGCAGACCTGGGAGCGGGTCGGCGGGTTCGACGAGGCGTACGCCGGCTACGGCGCCGAGGACACCGACTTCGGGCAGCGGGCGGCGGCGGCCGGCGTGCCGCTCGCATGGGTGGGCGGCGCGCGGGCCTCGCACCAGCACCACCCGACGCAGACCCCGCCGGTGCAGCACCTCGACGACGTGCTCCGCAACGGCCGCCTGTTCCGCGACCGGTGGGGGCGGTGGCCCATGCAGGGCTGGCTCGACGCCTTCGAGGAGCAGGGCCTGGTGCGTCGCACCGCCCACGGCGACTACGCGAGGGCCGACGCGCCCGAGTCGCCCGTGGCTGCCACGATGGACGCGTGACGTCCGTCTCCGTGGCCCTCGCCGCCCTCGCGGCGCTGCTGCCGATCACCAACCCGCTCGGGGCCGTGGCCGCCTTCGCGGCCCTCACCGAGGGCCAGCCCGCCGACCAGGTGCGACGCCAGGCGTGGCGCACCGGCATCTACGTGGCGACCATCCTGGGCGTCTTCGCGCTCCTCGGCAGCCTCGTGCTGAGCGCCTTCGGCATCACGATCGCCTCGCTGCAGATCGCCGGCGGCCTCGTGGTGGCGCACTCGGGCTTCGGCATGATCGTGCCGCGGGAGACGAGCACGGACGCCGAGAAGGAGCACGCGGCCGCGAAGGCCGACGTGTCGTTCTCGCCCATGGCGCTGCCGTTGGTGGCCGGACCCGGGGCGATCGGCGTGATCATCGCGCTGTCCGCGCGCCACCCCGACCCGCTCGACCGCGTCGGCATCCTCGTCGCGGGTCTCGCGATCGGTCTGCTCATCGCGCTCGCGCTGCGCTTTGCCACGCCGGTCGTCGACCGGCTGGGCCCGACCGGCATCGGCGCCCTTACCCGCGTGATGGGCTTCCTCATCCTCGCGATCGGCGTCGAGCTGTTCGTGCACGGCGTGCTGGCCGTCCTGCCCTCGTAGGCTCCTGCCCATGCGGGAGGCCGAGATCTTCGACGTCGACGGCACGTTGTGCGACGTCTCGGGCGTCCGGCACCACGTGCGTGGGGAGCGACGCAACTTCGAGGCGTTCCACGAGGCCGCCCTCGGCTGCCCGCCGCACGCCTGGGTCGTCGACGGGGCACGGGCCGCGGCGCGCGAGGGTCGGGCCGTCGTCGTGGTCACTGCCCGCCGCGAGCACTGACGCGCGGGAACGTCGTTCTGGCTCGCGCTGCACGACGTGCCGTCGGACCACCTCTACCTGCGCGGCGAGCACGACGGCCGCCCCGACGTCGAGGTCAAGCGCGACGTCCTCGCGCAGGTGCGCCAGCGCTACCGCGTCGTCCGCGCCTGGGACGACAACCCGAACGTCATCGCGCTGTGGGAGTCCGAGGGCATCGACGTCGTCGTCGTGCCCGGCTGGGACGACGAGCCGTCCCGTCCGTAGAGGCCGACGCGCCGCTCAGCGACCGAAGGCGGCGAGGAGGTCGCTGACCATGGTGGTCGACTCCTCGGGGTGGCGCAGGGGGCCGTCGGGGTGCACCTCGTAGCGGTTGCGTCGCCCGACCTTGGTGCGCGTGAGATACCCGGCCTCCTCGAGGTCGCGCAGGATCGTGCGGGCGGCGCGCTCGGAGATGCCGACGCGCTCGCTGAGGCTGGTGAGCAGGATGCCCGGCTCGCGCGCGACGAGGACGAGCACGTGGCCGTGGTTGCTGAGAAAGGTCCACGAGGAGCGCTCCGACGTCACGCACCCAGCCTAGCCGCGAAGGTGTCGTGCCTCACGTAGGCTACACCGGAACCTCAATACCGGTATTGTGCTTCCCGTTAACGATCTCTCACCGCGCGGCGCCGGACGGGGTGGCGACACCGCGCGGACGAGATCCCCCTGCCAGTCCAGGAGTCCTCGTGGATCTCTCCATGCTCAGCAACCTCACCGACCCGGTCATCCTGTTCTTCGTCCTCGGACTGCTCGCCGGCACCCTGCGCTCGAACCTCGAGGTGCCACCGGCCGTCACGAAGTTCCTCTCCCTCTACCTGCTCATGTCGATCGGCTTCAAGGGCGGCGAGGCGCTCGCGGCCACCGGCATCACCAGCACCGCCCTCACCGTCATGGGCCTCGCGGTGCTCCTGTCCGTCGTCATCCCGGTCGTCGGGTACCGCGTGCTGCGCCGGCGGGTGGCGCCCTTCGACGCGGCGGCGATCGCGGCCACCTACGGCTCGGTCAGTGCCGTCACGTTCGTCGCGGCGACGCAGTTCGTGACCTCGCGTGGCGACGAGCCCGGCGGCTACATGACGGTCGCGCTGGTCATGATGGAGACGCCCGCGGTGATCATGGCCGTGCTGCTCGCCACCTGGGTGCGCTCGCAGCGTCGGGCGGCCGAGCCGGCCCTCGTGGCCGCGCGGACCACCGGCTCCGGACCCGACGCCCCCACGACGCCGACGTCGGACCTGCCCCCGGCCGGCGCGAGCGTGGGCAGCATCCTGCGCGGGGCGTTCACCGAGGGCACGTTCCTGCTCCTCGTCGGCTCCCTGGTCATCGGCGTCGCCTCCGGATCGAGCGGCGCGGAGACCATGGCGCCGCTGTTGCACGACCTCTTCAAGGGGCTGCTGGCGTTCTTCCTGCTCGACATGGGCCTCGTCGTGGCCCGGCAGCTGCGCGAGGTCAAGGGGGTCCCGCCGTTCCTGATCGGCTTCGCCGTCGTGATGCCGCTGCTCGGCGCGACGCTCGCGCTGGCCCTGGGCGTCCTGGCCGGTCTCTCCGTCGGCGACCTGACGCTGCTGACCGTGCTGGCGGCCAGCGGCTCGTACATCGTCGTCCCGGCCGTGGCGCGCCACGCGATCCCGGAGGCGCTGCCGTCGCGCTACCTGACGATGTCGCTCGGCATCACGTTCCCGTTCAACATCGTCCTCGGCATCCCGCTGTACCACGCGATCGCCGGGGTGCTCGCGTGAGCGCGGGCCTGCTGGCCGGCAAGGTCGTGCTGGTGACGGGCGTCGTCACCACCGAGAGCATCGCCTACGGCGTGGCCCGACGCGCCGGCGAGCTGGGTGCCCAGGTCGTGCTCACGGCCCTCGACCGCGACCTCGAGCGCGCGAGAGAGGCGGCGCGGTCGCTCGACGTCGACACCGTCCTCACCTACGACGTCACCCGCCCGGGCGCGGGCCTGGAGCTGGTCGAGGCCGTCGGCGAGCGCTTCGGACGTCTCGACGCGGCGCTGCACGCCATCGCGTTCGCGCCGCGGGCGGCACTGTCGGGCTCGATGCTGGGCGTCGACCCTGCACAGCTCGAGCAGGCGTTCCGCACGAGCACCGTCTCCTACGCGGAGCTGGCGGAGGTGCTGCGCCGACTGAGCCCGCCGCCGGGGGCCAGCCTCGTCGGGCTCGACTTCGACGCCGCAGGGGCGTGGTCGGTCTACAACTGGATGGGCGTGTGCAAGGCGGGCCTGGAGTCGCTCAACCGCTACCTCGCCCGCGACCTGGGCGCGATCGGCATCCGCAGCAACCTGGTCGCGGCCGGACCCGTCCACACCCGCGCCGCCAGCGGCATCCCGGGCTTCGAGGAGCTGCTCGACGCGTGGGAGCAGCGGTCGCCCCTGCCGTGGGACCCCCGCGACACCGAGCCTGTCGCCGACTCGGTCTGCTACCTCTTCTCCGACCTCGCACGAGCCGTCACCGGCGAGATCCTGCACGTCGACGGCGGCTACCACGCCATGGCCGGCCCCCTGAGGGGGCCGGGGCGGGGGTGAGGGGACGGCTGGACGCAGGATTCTGCCGTCCTGCGTCCAGCCCCGAAGGATGCTGCGTTGGTGACGGGATCCCGTCACCAACGCAGCACCCTTCGACCCTTGGCACGCGGACGCAGACGCGTGCGTCCGCCGTCGGGACCTCGAGGGCACGTGACGGGCGTGGCGCGGTGGCGCACGATGGACGGGTGCTGCACCACCTCGACCACCTCGTCCTCACCGTCGCCGACGTCGACGCGACGGTCCGCTTCTACGGTGACGTCCTCGGGCTCGAGGCCCGGACCTTCGGCGAGGGACGGACGGCCCTCCACGCGCCGGGCTGGAAGATCAACCTGCACGAGGCCGCGGCGCCGATCGAGCCGCACGCCGCCGCACCGACCCCCGGCTCGGCCGACCTCTGCTTCATCGTCGACCGCCCCCTGGAGGAGGTCGAGCGGACGCTCGCCGGCGCCGGCGTGCCCGTCGAGCTCGGACCCGTCGACCGGACCGGCTCCTCCGGACCGATCCGCAGCGTCTACGTCCGCGACCCGGACGGCAACCTCGTCGAGCTGTCCGTCCCGCGCGAGGAGCAGGGCGCGTCCTGAAGGACGTCTCGCACCGACGGAGCCGGTGAGGCCGCGCTCCCCGTGCTGCAGCTCGAGCGCCTCGGGCGACGTCGCGGAGGGGCGTGAGACGGCACTGTGGCTGGTCGGAATCGGCCAGTCACAGTGCCGTCGTGGTTCAGCTGGAGGCGTTCTTCACGCGCCGTTGCTGCAGCTGCGTCCGTCCGAATGCCGCCCAGAGGATGTAGAGGACGACCGCAGCGGCGACGATGTAGGCGCCGGTCGCGGCGTCGGCACTGCCGAAGATGTTGACGGCGATCGCGGCCACGGCCACGATCGAGAACAGCGTGCGGTAGTTGTTGAGCGTTTCCATGATCTCCCCCGTCAGAAGCATTTCTCGATGACGCCACCGACCGTGGCCAGGTCGATCAGCGCGTCGCGTACGTCTTTGCCGATGCTCCCATGGGTGAAGACGTGCTTGAAAGCCTTCTTCGCCGACGCTCCTCGTCCGTGACCGGCCTTGCGGTAGGTCTTGTACGCCTTCCGTAGAGCCTTGTAGGCGGCCTTCGTGCCACCGACAGTCTTGATCGCAGCCTTGACCTTCGCGAGCTTGGACACGAGGTAGATGTTGCTCAGGACGGCGAGGATGATCGCACCGATGCAGGCGGTGGCGCCGACGGTGATCGCGTTCTGCTTGACGCGCGGGTCGTAGGTGGCCTGGATCGCGTCGTCACTGTCGCTGGTGACGTCGGCGGCGGGCCGCTCGAGGCCCTGCTCGGCGAGCCACGCGTCGATGTCCTCCTGCGTGCCGGTCTCGGAGTCGGGGATCTTCTCGATCAGCTCGAGGCCGTCGATGATCCCGGAGTCGATGTCGCTGAGCGGGTCGGGGTCGGCGTACCAGGCGTTGACCTCGACCTTGATGTTGACGTTGGTCCCGGAGTTGTTGGCGACCTCGATCGTGCCGGCCTCGGACAGGGTCATCTCCATGAGCTCGCTGCTCTCATAGGTAGTCCCGTAGGGGCTCTCGACGATCTGGTAGTCGCCAGGAAGCTCAGGGTCGTTGACCACGAGCCAGCCGGGGTCCTTCTTCGTGGTCCAACGTCCGGTGACCTTCAGGCTGACGCCGAAGGCGTTGGCGGGCACCGAGCCGACACCTGCGACGGTGACGGTGCGCTTGCTCTTGCGGGGAAAGGTCGTCCAGCCGGTGCCGCCCGAGGCGATCGGGACCGGCGTGGTGGCGGTCGCAGTGCGGTCTCCGTTCAGGGGAAGACGCTCGAACGTGTCGGTGTCAGAGTCAGCGATCGAGCGCAGCGACCCGTCGCCCTCGCCGCGGTGGTCGCCGGCGATGATCGACGTATCGGACGCGCCGTGGAGCACGGGCGGGCGGTGTGAAGGCGCCGCGAGCAGGCTTGCGAGCACCGCGGTGGCGGTGACCGTCGTGACTGCGGTCAAGGGGGCGGAAGGGGGCATGGGCCGCTCTCTCATGGGGAAGCCGCTGGTGTCGAGCGGCATCGGAACCGCAACCGGTCAGTGGCGGGTGATACGAACCATCACAGGTCAGACCAGCTGGTGAATCGAGATCACGTCAAAAATGGATCCGCGACAGTCGTCCGTCCCACGGGCTGAGGTGCCGTAGCCGATCCGGGCACCGCAGCATCATTCCCGGCCCCGACGACTCGAGACCGACGATGCCGTCTCCCCTGTCGCTCTGGGAGACAGCGGAGTCAGTGAGGCACCCGTCCGGCCTTGAGCGACCGACCTGCTGCGCGCGGCTCCACCCCGGCCTGCCAGAGGGCGAGCGGAGCGGCGAGCCGAGGATCGTCGAGAGGCGCGTAGGCGCCGGGGACCGAGCGCCGCTTCATCTCCTCGAGGAGCAGCTCGGGACTCGCGTCGCCGCTCGTCTCGCGGCTCTTCCACGCCGCCCGGTACGCCGCGGCCGCGGTCTGGGAGCGGTCGAGCCGGTCCAGGACCTCGCCGACGACGTCCAGGGTCATGAACGAGCCGAGCATCGTCTCCCCCTCACGTCCGTCATCTCGACACCTGCTCCATGCATTGAAACCGACCTGACGGTCCTGCGTCGAGGTCCCCGACACCCGACGATGCTGCGTTCACGACGGGATCCCGACACGGACGCAGCATCCTTCGACACCCCGCACGCGGACGCGGAGTCTTGCGTCCACCCAGGCACCGCCCCGGGTCCCCCACAAAGCACAGAAGCCCGGAGCATCCTCAGATGCTCCGGGCCTCGTCTGCGCGCCCGTAGGGATTCGAACCCCAAACCTTCTGATCCGTAGTCAGATGCTCTATCCGTTGAGCTACGGGCGCACGTCCCGAAGGACAGCGAAGAGTCTACGGGACGCCCCTCGGCGTCGTGCAACCGGGGCCGGGACCACGCAAAGACTCACCCGATCCACCGACGACAGGTGTCTGTTTGGTGAATCCGCCCAGGAACCAGGTCCGCGACCACTACGGTGAGCGCAGCCGCCCCGTCGCGGGGCACCGTGGAGAGAGAAGGACCCATGACCAGCAGTCGTCTGGCGCTGCCGGCGCTGTGCGCATCCGCCGCACTCGTCGCCAGCACCGTCGGCCTCGTGGCCGCGCCCGCCCAGGCCGAGCCGACCGACGCCCCCTCGTCGTCCGCCGCGTGCGAGACCTACCCCGCCGACCAGCTCGAGGAGGGCCAGGAGGTCACCGGTCTCACCACCGCCGGCGTCACCCCCGGTCGCCCGTCGTCGAAGGTCGAGCCGGAGTCGTTCACGGGCACCTACCTCGACACCCTCAGGAGCGACGACGGCGACACCCTCGTCTTCGACCTCAAGGGCTCCCGGATCACCAAGGCCGACGGCACCATCGACGCCGGCGTCTGGTCGGGCATGTCCGGCTCCCCCGTGTACGCCGCCGACGGCCGCCTCATCGGCGCCGTCGCCTACACGTTCGGCGGCACGCAGGGCTCCTCGATCGCCGGCGTCACGCCCGCCGCGGCCCTGCAGGCCCTGCGCGCCAACGGCGGCCAGGCGCCCACGAGCATCAAGCTCACCTCGCGCGAGAAGAACCGCCTCGTCGCCGCCGGCGCCGACCGCAGCGAGCTCGGCACCGGCGCGCGCAGCATCAAGCCCGTCACCGCCATCACGCTGCCCAGCAGCCTCGCCCGCGGCTACGCCACCATCGCCAAGCGCGCCGGCACCACGGCCCGCACCGTCATCAACGGCGCCAGCGGCGGCACCGCCGCCGACGCACCCATCGTCGCCGGCGGCAACCTGGCAGTCGCCGACTCCTACGGGTCGATCGCCTCCTACGCGCTCGGCACCGCGTCGCTCGTGTGCGACGGCGACGTCGTCGGCTTCGGCCACCCCATGGAGTTCGCGAACGCCCAGCGCACCCTGCACAACGCGTCGACCGCGCTGATCCAGGCCGACGGCGGCGAGTCGTACAAGCTGGCCAACCTCGGCGCCCCGCAGGGAACCCTCCTGCACGACGGCCTGGCCGGCGTGTTCGGTCGCCTCGGCGCGCTGCCGCTCACCACGACCGTCACCTCGACGGCCTCGTCCGACGGCAAGCCGGCGCGCACCTACCTGTCGTCCGTCCCCAACCCGGACGCCCTCGCCGAGATCGCCGCCACGCACGCCTTCCGCGACGCTGCCCTCGCCCAGGACCAGCTGGCCGGTGGCGAGTCGCTCGTGACCTGGACGGTCAAGGGCACCAGCACCGTCAACGGCAAGCCCGTCGAGATGCGCCGCACCGACCGCTACAGCCGACAGGACTCCCTCGCGGAGTACGTCGGCACCGGCGTCGCGTCGAACATCTGGGCCCTGCAGGACAACCCGTTCTCCAACATCGACGTCACCGACGTGACCATCGACGACACGCTCACGTCGCCGTACAAGGCGCTCAAGGCCACCGCCGCCGAGCGCTACGACACGAAGACGCGTCGCTGGGTCAAGCTGCGCGAGGGTGGCACCATCACCGCCACCAAGGGACGCACGATCAAGCTGCGCATCACCCTCGACCGCGCGAACCGGTACTCGAAGGCCACCAAGCGCTTCGTGACCACCGAGATCCGTCCCGCGTCGACGGCGATCGGCACCGGCCGCATCGTCATCACCGGCGGCAACACGAACAGCTGGGACGACGAGGACGAGTACTTCGACGACTTCGCCCCGTGGGACGACGAGGACTACTACTACGACGACGAGGACGAGCTGTCGCTCCCGGCGAAGCAGCCGACGTCGGCGCAGGGCGTGGCCGACCAGCTCGCGAACGACGTGCGCAACGACGACCTCGTGGTGTCGCAGGACTACTTCACGAAGCCGTCGAAGCGTTCCAGCAAGCGCGTGCTGGTGAACCAGGACAAGCGCCTGCGCCAGACGTCGATCGTCAGCGGACTCCTGTACTTCAAGGTCCGCTACCGCTGACCCCGCGTCACCCGCACACGACGACGGCGCTGCCTCCCCGCTCGGGGTGGCAGCGCCGTCGTCGTGGTGACGGGACCGCTCAGCCGGTGTTGCGCAGGCCGGCGGCGATGCCGTTGATCGTCAGCAGCAGCGCCCGCTCGGTCTCGGCCGACGGCGACTCCGCCGACCGCGCCCGACCGAGCAGCGAGACCTGCAGCGCGTGCAGGGGCGCGAGGTAGGCGTCGCGCAGCTCGAGCGTGCGGCGCAGCACCGGAGCCGACTCCAGCAGCGACGTCTGGCCGGTCACCCGCAGCACCTGCCCCACGGTGCGCTCGTGCTCGGCGCGGATGACGTCCATCAGGTGGCGGGCGTCGTCGGGCACCAGCGCGTCGACGTAGGAGGAGGCGATCTCGAGGTCGGTCTTCGCGAGCGTCATCTGCACGTTCGACAGGAACGTGCGGAAGAACGCCCACGACCCGTACATCTCGCGCAGCGTGTCCTCGCGGCCGTCGTCGAACGCGGCCTGCAGGCCCGAGCCGACGCCGAACCAGCCGGGCAGGATGATCCGCGACTGGGTCCACCCGAACACCCACGGGATGGCACGCAGGTCGTCGAGGCCCCCGGCGCCGCCCGGGCGCTTCGCCGGACGCGAGCCGATGTTCATCTTGCCGAGCTCGTCGACGGGCGTCGCGGCCACGAAGAACGGCACCAGCGCGTCGTCGCGCACGAGCGCACGGTAGGCCTGCTTGCCCTGCTCGGCGACGACGTCCATCGTCGCGTTCCAGCCGTCGAGCACCTCGCGCGGCAGCAGCGACGTGCGGTGCAGCGCCGACGCCTCCACGACCGCGGCCAGCGCACCCTCGAGGTTGTGCCGACCGAGCCCCGGCAGGGCGTACTTGTCGGAGATGACCTCGCCCTGCTCGGTGATCTTGATGGCGCCGTCGAGCGAGCCGTACGGCTGGCTCATGATCGCCTCGGCCGTCGGGCCGCCGCCGCGGCCCACGGACCCGCCGCGACCGTGGAACAGCCGCAGCCGCACGCCGTGCTCGCGGGCGACGTCGCGCAGCGCGCGCTGCGCGCGGTGGATCTGCCACTGCGAGGCGGCGATGCCGGCGTCCTTGGAGGAGTCGGAGTAGCCGAGCATGATCTCCTGCAGGTCGCCGCGCGCCGCGACCACGCGGCGGTACGACGGGTCCGACAGCAGCGCGTCGAGCAGCGGCCCGGCCGACTCGAGCTCGGCGACGGTCTCGAACAGCGGCGCGAAGCCGATGCGCGCCACCGGCTCCTCGCCGGTGAGGTCGACGAGGCCTGCCTCGCGGGCCAGCACGACGACGGCGAACAGGTCGTCCACGTCGTGCGTCATCGAGACGATGTAGGTCTCGACGACCTCGGGCCCGTACGTGTCGAGCGCGGTGCGGATGGTCTCCATGAGCGCCAGCGACGCCGACGCCGCCTCGCCGAGCCGCTCGCGGTCGGCGGCCGCCGCAGCACCCAGCAGCGGACGCGCGGACCGCAGCTCCTCGGCGAGCCGCTCGATGCGCTGCGGACGCTCGAGCTCGCCGTACCCGGTCTCGCCGACCCTCGCGTAGAGGTCGGCGAGGGCCGCGTGGTGCTTGGCGGAGTGCTCGCGCACGTCCATCGTGGCCAGGCCCGCGCCGAACGTGACCGCGGTGCGCAGCAGACGTCGGATGGCGCCGTTGCCGGTCAGCTCGTCGCCGGCCGCCAGCATCGAGTCGCGCACCAGCGCGAGGTCGCGCACCAGCTCGTCGAAGCCGAGGTAGTCGCGACCCGGCTCGTGCGGGGTGTCGTCGACGAGGCGGTCGCGGGTGCGCAGCAGGCGCACGCGCACGAAGCTGAGCTTGAGGCGGTACGGCTCGTCGGCGTTGAGGCGGCGGATCGTGCTCCAGGTGATCGGCAGCGCCTCGGCGTCCTCGGCGAGGCTGTCGAGCAGCTCCTGGCTGGCCTCGACCACGCGCGTCGACGCGGTCATCTCGGTGAGCAGGTCGTCGACCATCGTCACCAGCTCGGCCAGGCCCGACGTGTGCTGCAGGTGCAGCACGTCGAGCGTGACCTCCGGCGTGACGTTGGGGTTGCCGTCGCGGTCGCCGCCGGCCCACGTGCCGAAGCGCAGCGGTCGGGCCGCCGGAGCCAGCTCGACTCCGACGCGCGCGGTCTGCCGGTCGAGCTCGTCGAGCAGGCCGGGCACGACCTCCGACGCGATCGAGCGCAGGTAGTACACGGCCGTGCGTGCCTCGTCGAGCGGCTCGGGCTTGACGACCCGCAGCTCGTCGGTCTGCCACAGCAGGTCGACCAGCTCGGCCAGGCGACGCTCGTCGGCCGCGGCGTGCGCGGCCGGACGACGCGGGTCCTCGAGGTCGCGCACGACCTCGGCGACCTTGCGCAGCAGGCGCAGCACCGTGCGGCGGCTCGCCTCGGTGGGGTGGGCGGTGAACACGGGCCGGTACTCGACGCGGGTGAGCACGTCGGCCAGCTCCTCGGCCGAGAGGCTGCCGTCGGCGAGGGCCTCCTCGATGCGCCCGAAGGTGCTCGCGAGCGGTCCCTCGCTGCTCAGCGTCAGCTCCTGCCAGCGGTGCAGCTGCTCGGTGATGTTGACCAGCTGGAAGTACAGGGCGAACGCCCGGGCCAGCACCACGGCGCGCTCGGGCTCGAGGGCGTCGAGCGCCTCGCGCAGCTCGCTCGACCCCGCACCGGGTCGTCGCGCAAGGTGGCGCACGCGCTCGACGAGCTCGAGCAGCTCCGCACCCTCGTGGCGGGTGAGCGCCTCACCGAGCAGCGTCGTCAGCTGTCGCACCGAGGCCCGCAGCGCCGCATGCTCCTCGTCGGACCCGACCCCTCCGGCGAAAAGGGCGACGTCGGGCTCACGGCGGTCGGACGCGAGGATCTGCTCCGTCGACCGGGTGCTGGGGGAGATCATGGCACCCATCCTGCCGTCCCGAGGTTTCTCGCGCGTGACGCCCGTCCGCCGTACGGACGGGTAGGCGCCGGGGACGAGCTACCCTGGTCGGTGGAACGTCCGCAGGCAGACGAGGGAGGTGGTTGCCGTGTCCGGTGAACCTCCCAGTCGACGACCGCGCCCCTGAGCGCCGTCGTCGCCCCGGTCGCTCGCACCGGGACCAGCACCGTCGTCAGCACCGGCCCGCCGCAGCCCTGCGGCCCACCCCGACGGAGTCCGTCATGTCCGACCGTTCCTTCACGTCCCTGCGCACCCTGACCACCCGCGTGCGCCGTCAGCACCCCACCCCCGACCGTCCCCACGCGGACCAGCCGACCGCAGCGCACGCCGCCGACCGCCAGGCCGAGGGTCGCGAGAGCCTCGTCGACAGCGCCGTCTACGTCGACGGCGACCGCGTCGCGTCGCCCCGCACGCTCGCCGACACCTACGGTGCGCTGCGCGAGCACCCCGACGCGTTCGCGTGGGTCGGCCTCTACCGGCCCGACCAGCACGAGCTCGGGTCGCTCGCCGACGAGCTCGACCTGCACAGCCTCGCCGTCGAGGACGCGATCGTCGCCCACCAGCGCCCGAAGATCGAGCGCTACGACGACACCCTGTTCGTCGTGCTGCGCGCCGCCCGCTACCTCGACGACGTCGAGGAGGTGGAGTTCGGCGAGGTGCACGTGTTCGTCGGGCCCGACTTCGTCGTCACGCTGCGGCACAGCGAGGCGCCCGACCTGTCGGCCGTGCGTCGCCGCCTCGAGAGCAACCCCGACCTGCTGCGCCTCGGCCCGGAGGCCGTCCTCTACGCCGTGCTCGACCGCGTGGTCGACGGCTACCTGCCCGTGGTGGCAGGCCTCGCGAACGACATCGACGAGATCGAGACGGAGGTCTTCTCCGGCGACCCGCGCGTCTCGCGGCGCATCTACGAGCTGACCCGCGAGGTGATCGAGTTCCAGCGCGCCGCCGCACCGCTCGCCCGCGTGCTGCGCTCGCTGGCCGGCGGGTTCACGAAGTACCGCATCGACGAGGAGCTGCAGCGCTACCTGCGCGACGTCGAGGACCACCTGACGCAGGTGACCGAGCAGATCGACGGGTTCCGCCAGCTGCTGCGCGACATCATGACCGTCAACGCCACCCTGGTGGCGCAGAAGCAGAACGAGGAGATGAAGGCGCTCACCGAGGCCAGCCTCGACCAGAACGAGGAGGTCAAGCGGATCTCGGCCTGGGCGGCCATCCTGTTCGCGCCGACCCTCATCGGCACCGTGTACGGCATGAACTTCGACCAGATGCCCGAGCTGCACTGGCGTCTCGGCTACCCGTTCGCGCTGCTGCTGATGGGCTGCGTGAGCGTCGGTCTGTGGGCCGTGTTCCGCCGTCGCCGGTGGATCTGACGGACGGTCAACCTCTCCACATGCTCCGCACGGCGCGTTGGGATGCGCCCGCCTCGCAGGATGCTTACCGTCGAAGCATGATTGCGGAGGAGTACCAGATCGCGTCCCCCCAGACGCGCGCCCAGCTGTGGGCGAACCTCCTGCGTCTGGAGACCCTCGGGGAGTGGAGTGCTGTCGGCCGCTGCCTGTCCACCGACACCGACGTCCTGGCGCAGGCCCAGTCCTACCTGTGCGTCCTGCAGCACCGCGACGAGGAGCTGGACGCTTCGATCGTGGTCACGAACCTCGACCCGCCGAACGAGTTCAAGCTGCGCACGGCGTCGGCGATGGCGGTCGTGAACGAGCGCGTGGTCCTCGAGCCCGACGGTCGAGGCACGCTGGTCCGCTACACCGCCGCGGCGACGTCGTCGATGTTCGGCCCGGCTGTCACGGTGTGGCTGCACGACCACGTGGCGCTCGTGCAGGAGCGGCTGTCCCGCTTCGTCCAGCGCACCGACACGCACGCGGCCGACGAGTCCTGACCCCCTGACGGGGACGACGAGGCCCCGCCGCCTTCTCCAGGGGTGAGGAAGGCGACGGGGGTGCGCTCATCGTAGCGGCGCGCGGGGGTGCTGCGACAGCACCTGACGGAGCCTGTCGCCGCGGGGTCGCACGGCATTGTCCGGTCGGGGGCGCGATGCCAGACGTTAGGCTGCGGCCATGAAGATCGCAGTGGTGGGAACCGGCTACGTCGGCCTCTCGAATGCCGTCATCCTCGCCCAGCGCCACCAGGTGGTGGCCGTCGACATCGACGCCGCCAAGGTGGAGCAGATCAACGCGCGCACGTCGCCGATCGAGGACGTCGAGCTCGAGCAGTACCTGGCCGAGAAGCCGCTCGACCTGACCGCCACCACCGACGCCGCGTCGGCCTACGTCGACGCCTCGTTCGTCGTGGTCGCGACGCCCACCGACTACGACCCGCAGTCGAACTACTTCAACACGCGCTCCGTCGAGAGCGTCGTGGCGGCCGTCGGCGAGGTGAACCCGGCGGCGGCGATCGTCATCAAGTCGACCGTTCCCGTGGGGTTCACGGCCCGCATCCGCGAGCAGCACCCGGACCTGACGATCCTGTTCTCGCCGGAGTTCCTGCGCGAGGGTCGGGCGCTGTACGACAACCTGCACCCGTCGCGGATCGTCGTGGGTGCCCGCACCGCCGAGGGCGAGGCGTTCGCGGAGCTGCTGCGCGAGGGCGCCCTGGAGGACGACGTGCCGGTGCTGCTGACCGACTCGACCGAGGCCGAGGCGATCAAGCTGTTCGCGAACACCTACCTGGCGCTGCGGGTGGCGTACTTCAACGAGCTCGACACGTACGCGGCGATCCACGGCCTCGACTCGCGGCAGATCATCGAGGGCGTGGGTCTGGACCCGCGCATCGGCAGCCACTACAACAACCCGTCGTTCGGCTACGGCGGCTACTGCCTGCCGAAGGACACGAAGCAGCTGCGAGCGAACTTCGAGGACGTGCCGCAGAACCTGATCGGCGCGATCGTCGACGCCAACTCGACCCGCAAGGACTTCGTCGCCGAGGACATCCTGCGTCGTCAGCCCCGGACGGTCGGCATCTACCGCCTGGTGATGAAGTCGGGCTCGGACAACTTCCGCGCCTCGAGCATCCAGGGCGTCATGAAGCGGCTGAAGGCGAAGGGCATCGAGGTGCTCGTGTACGAGCCGCTGCTGCCCGACGAGCCGTTCTTCGGCTCGGAGGTCCTGCGCGACCTCGAGGAGCTGAAGCGTCGCAGCGACGTCATCGTCGTCAACCGCCACACCCCCGACCTCGCCGACGTGGCCGACAAGATCTACACCCGCGACCTCTTCGGCAGCGACTGACCCACCCCACCGCTGGTCGAAGAGACACCACCCCTACCGCTGGTCGAGCGGTCCATCCCCGCCCCCACCCGCTGGTCGAGTAGCGCGGAGCCGCGACGAAGGAGCGTGCTCCGGGCGTATCGAGACCACCCCAAGCGGACGCTGGGGGGTGGCCCACGCTTGAGCCCCTGCCGAGTGGTCTCGATACGTCAGGACCTCGCAAGCTCGTCCTGACTACTCGACCAGCGAGTTGACCGCTGGTCGAGTAGGCGACGTCGCGACGAAGGAGCAGAAGTCGCCGTATCGAGACCACCCCACGCCGACGCTGCCGCTCACCCCACGCGCTCGGTCATCAGCCTCGCGAAACCGATCTGAGCTCCCTCAGGGCGAGGTCCCAGGGGATTCGCTCCTGCTCCAGCCGGACGTCACCCTCCGCACGAATCCGCGCTAGCACGGCACGCTCGTCCGACGTCAGTTCGTCGAGCACGCCGCGCGCCGGTCGGGGCTCGATCACCCAAAGGTCACGATGGTCCAGGAGGGTCTTCTCATCCATAAGCACGCTCGTCACCCCGTCGAGGTGAGATCGCAACCTGTTCAGGATCGCGAAACCGTGCGAGTCGAGATCTCCCCAGTAGACGATCGGACACCGCGCCAGCCACGGCAGCTTCTCGAGGACGTCGACGGCATAGCCGGAGCCATGTAGCACCACGGCGCCGGGCCACTGCGGCATGGCGAGGACGGTCTCGAGATTCTCGAACACGAAGACGACGTCCGGGCGCAGAGCGAGGCTCGCGAGCTGACGGACCGGTGCGGCGAGGTCCGCCAGCCCACCGATGCAGAGCGAGGAGTCGAGGCACCTCACCCGGAGAAGCGGGTCCCCATCGACCAGCCCCAACCCAGGCCGGCCCGTCGTGGCAGTCGTGAGAGCCGTGAGCACGCCGCGGTGGCGCCCTAGCCACTTGCTGTCCACCCCTCGCACAGGGACCTGCCGCGGACGCAACCCGTCGGAGGGGTGGATGGCGAGCCACTGAGCGACGTCGAGGACCTGCAGGAACCGGTCCTCGTCCCACCCGGTGATCTCACGCGCATGACGTCGGCAGGTGGCGTCGAGCTCCTCCGACGGTCCCCACCGTCCTCGGATCTCTGCCACACGAGCAGCGAATAGCCTCCACTCGGAAGCGACCCGGCCCCCCGCCAACGCTGCGACATCGTCGGGACGACGGGCCACCAGTCTCACCGGCACCCGCTGACGACCCACCCGCCGCCACGAGCGCTCCTCCCACTCCACGGTGAGACCACCGACGAACGCGGGGGCCCAATCAGTGCCACGTCGCCGCAGGGTGGCCGCTGCCCCCGCGCGCGCCTCGGCGACCCCGATCACGACGGAACCTCATCGTCCCAGACGACGCTCGAGACTTGGGAGAGCTTCCGAGTGGGGTTCTCGATCGAGGTCACCGCACCCACGTACGGTTCGATCGTCTGCAAAAGCTTCTGCGGGGTGGCGAGGATGAGCTGGAAACCGAACTCGACGAACACGTCGAGGGCCATGCGCGTGTACCTCGTATCGGCCTTGTCGAACGCCTCGTCGAGGACGATCGTGCCGTACCGGGGGACGACGTCGTCTGCGTCGGCGAGCTGGTACCGCAGCGCAGCGGCGAGGCAGAACACTACGAGCTTCTGCTGCTGCCCTCCCGACATCGCCGCCCCCGAGTCGTACGTGGCGTGCACGTGGCCGTCGGGGTCGATCTCCTCGGCCCGGAAGGTTACGTGTTGGCGGGTGTCGAGGCACTGACGGCGCCACGCACGGTCCGCCGGAAGGCTGGAGGCCAGCTGCTCCATGATGCGGCTGAGCACGGCGAACCGTTCCTCTGCGGCCTCCAGGTCATCCTCCGTCCAGCCCAAGCTCGCCACGGCCCGCAGGTCGGCGATGAATCGCGTGACCGTGTCGGTGTGACGGGTCTTGACCTTCAGACCCAGGAAGCGGTCCGTGTCGAACGGCGACCTGCGCAGCGAGTCGTTGACCGGGCCGATGCGTTCGGCGATCTCCCGCGGCGCTGCCAGGATGTCGTTGACGAGGTCTGCCACCATGTCGCGCGAGCGCTCCCGCAGGAGCCGCAGAAAGCTGGCCTCGTGCTGGGGCAGACCGTTCGCGACGATCTGGTCGAGTACGTCGAGGTAGCCGCCGCGATCGTCCACCGACGGGGTCAGGTCAGCCGCGACCGCAGCGGCAGGCCACTGCTCGTTGAACGACGTGGCCTCGCGGACGATGGCCTCCGCCGCGGTGTTGGCCCGGCGGGTCTCCGCGTCGCTATCGTCGCGGAGATCCTGGACGACCTGCTGTCCGACGGCGGCGATGCCGACCCGGTCCAGGTGCCGCCGCCTCGCACGGAACCGTCCGTCCAGCTCGGTGACGACCTCGGGGTCGAGCGCGCCCTCCTCGCGCGACGACGCGTTCAGCCGATCGATCTCCTCCCCGAGGCGACGCTGCTCGCTCTCCGCTTGCGCCACCGCCAGCTCAGCGGCTCGCAGCCCCTCCGCGGACGCCTGCCGCTCGCTGCGACGCGCAGCCACCGTCTGCACCGCGGTGCTGAGCTCGGAGTCGGCGCTCGTGAGATCCTCGAGCTGGTGCTGCAGCTCGGCCACGCGGCTCTGCGCACCCTCGACATCGACCGCAGCCCAACGCTGCTCACGGACGGTCTTGAGCACACCACGGCGTTCGATCGACGCTGCTCGGCGCCGCTCGACGTCGGCGGCGACCTCCTGCGCTGCGGCCAGCTCGGCCTCCGCGCCGATGAGGCGCTCGACCAACGCCTCGATCTTCGCCTCGCGATCGCCCAGGACCCACCCGCGCCGGTCACCGATGCGCATGCGGTCGTCCTTCTCGTACCGCGTGCGCGACGTCTTGACCTGGCCGCCGATCGTGACCGCCTTGTCGTGACGGTCCAGGTGATCCGGGCTGTCGACGCAGGCGTAGTCGAACCGCTCGGACAGCTGCCCTCCAAGCCACCCGGCGAATGGTCCGTCGGCGATCACGACCCGGTGCAGCAGCGACACGTCGCTGCGCGCCGGTCGTGGCGGCGCGGCGTCCGGTCGGACCTCCTCGAAGACCAGGCGGAGGCCGTCGAGCTGGTGTTCCTCGACCCAGCGCCGCACGGGCCGGAGGTGCTCGGACCGCACGAGCATCGCGAGAGAGAGCGGTCGAAGCACCCTCTCGATCGCACCGGTCCAGGCGACGTGACGAGGGGCGACCTCGATCAGCTCGGCCGCGAACGGGAGTGCCGTGTCCGGCAGCCCGAGGTGCGCGGAGAGAGCCGTCCGAACCGCGAGGAGTCGCGGGGGTACCGTGCTCCCGGTCCTGCGGAGCGACGCGATGTCGTCGGTGAGCCGATCCCGTTCGGCGCGGGTCTCGAACAGGCGCTGGAGCTGCTCGTACGACGCGGTCTCCGGTTCGGTGTCGTCGATCATCTCCTCGATGGCCCGACGAAGCTCAGCGAACTCACCTGCCGTCCGGGGCGGACTCTGGATGCCCGCGGCGGCGAGCTGCCGCGCCAGAGTCTGCCAGCGTTCCTCCGTGTCGCGCGCGGCTTGCTCGGCGGTGTCGATCGCCCGTTGGACGTGCTCGGCCTCCGCACCTCCGAGCTCCAGCGCGAGGCGCTCGGCGCGACGCAGTGCCTCGTCCGACGAGGTGTCGCGCAGCCGTGCAGTCGCGACGTCCTCCCGGAGGACGACCAGGCGTTCCCTGAGGGCCTCAGCCTCGTTGGTGGCCAGCAGAAGCGTGCGGGCATGCTGGTAGCCGACGACGTGGCTGGCGAGGTCCTTCGCCTTCTCCGCTGCGACGCGGGCCTCGTCGTGGGCGGAGGCAGCGTCGCGGAGCCGCAGGAGGTGATCGCGTTGCAACCTCAGCTGCACGACGCGGTCATGGGCGCTGCGGAGCTCACCGAACTGCGCCACCGCGTTGTCTGCGAGCGCGAAGGTGGACGGTTCTTCGAGCATGTAGTCGCGGAAGAGGTCGTCGAGGCTGTCCAGGTTCTTCGCCGACTGCGTCTTGTGCAGGAGCTGGAGGGCGGTCTCGTCCGCGATGCCGACGACGGACCTGAGTCGTGCGTAGAAGCGGGCGTGGGACCGGTTGCTCGTGACCACGGCGTCCGGCCAGGCGGCCTGCAGCTTGCGCACCTCGACGCCCTTACGGACGAACGGCTCGACGTCGCGCAGGTCGATGGCCGATCGCTCCAGCACACAGACGTCGTTGATGTCGGCGTTGCTGGAGCCGCCGGCGCGCAGGAAGAACAAGCGGGCCAGCGTGACGGGTTGGGTGGTCCCGGACTCAAGTCGCAACAGGATCCCGCTCCAGGTCGCTCCGGTGCGCAGGAACTGACTGACGACGCGGTCCTCGTCGTCGTCGACGGTGCGCGACCATGCACCGCGAACGTAGCTGACGAGGCTGCGCTGATCGGCCCGGGCGCCGCTGCCTTGCGCCGCCTGGTTGAGCCGTAGCCACTTGTCCGGGGTGAGGACAGCGGCGATCGCGTCGAGCAGGGACGACTTGCCCGACCCGGAGGGCCCGGTGACCAGGTGACCTCGTCGGGCGATCGGCAGCCGGTAAATCTTGCCGTCGAACGTGCCCCAGTTGGCGAGCTGGACCTCGGCGAGGCGCCACTGTCCGGTGGCCGGGACCGGGAGGTCGAGGGGAAGGGTCATGAGACGTCCTCACCTGACGCGGCACCCTCGCCGATGCGCCGGTACTCCTCGGTGAGAGCGCGGACCTCATCCTCGTCGAGCAGGAACTTGACCACGGGTGAGATCTCGGCTCGCTCCTCGCCCGCAGGGTGGATGACCCGGAGCTTGTTCATCATGCGCCCCCAGGCTGCATTGAGGTTGCGACGGAACGTGGACTCGTCGCCGTCGGAGTAGATGCTCAGCCGCTCGTACACCTCGTCCTGGCCGACGATCACCCGCCGCTCTCCGGACGTCGCGAGGAGGAGCTGACGAAGCACGAGGAGCATCGCGGTGTCGATGAACGCGAGACTCTCGCTGCGCAGCGTGCTCGGGACCTCGATCTCGTCGGTGCGGACCTTGCGGGTGAAGGCGAACTCGTCCACGGGGTCGATGACGAGCTCGAGGAAGAGATCGTGCAGGAGCGATCGGATGGCGCGTTCGTCGGCCATCAGGGCGGCCCAGAGCTGTGGCCGTCGGCGCCCTGACAGGTACGGGCCCTTGAGGATCTCGAGCACCGCCCGCCGCGAGTCCTCGACGAGCCTGCCCGTGTCGTCCTTCCAGAGGCGCGGGGCGCCGGCGGGGTCCGCGAGACTCATCTGATCTTCTCCGTAAAGGTGTGGGTGGCGATGATGGCGGATCGCGGGACACCGTCGGTCCCCGTCCAGGTGAGCGACTCGGCCGACCTCGGGTCGAGCCGCCCGTGGACGGTGGCGAGGGAGAGCAGCCCGACGACGCTGGCGACCCCCTGGCTGGCAGGGCGGTGGCGCAGGACGGTGCCTACCGAGGCGGACGGCACCTCGTCGAGGACGGCGTTGACGTTGCGGACGAGCTCGACGAAGTCGATCTCGCTCTCTCGCGCGACCGCGCGGAGTGCCTCGAGGTCGACCGTCGTGGTGGTCGCGTCGTCGAGGGTGGCACCGGTGTCGTAGTCGGACGGGTCGTGCGCACTGATCTCTCCCACGGTGGAGAACGGGAGCGCCGACAGCTCGATGTCGGTACCTGGTGCACGTCGCGACTGCCGTGCTTGAGGTCGCGGACAAGCGTGCGGAGCGCGCGACGTGCCCCTGGGTCGATCGCGCGGGCGAAGTCACGCTCGAGCAGGGCGGCGAGGTCGGTGTCGAGGGCGGCGGACCGCTCGGGGTCGCGGATGAGCGCGGCGAAGGCGGTGAAGGTTCGGCCTTCGTCGGAGGCCTCGATCAGGTCGACACCGCGAAAGACGTCGTCGAGGACGCTGCCGTGTCGTTCGTCGGCGTCGAGGATGCTGGCGCGGAGGTCCTGGTTGAGACTCTCGAAGCGAGCTCGTACCCCGGCGAAGTCGCCGGGGAGATGCTCGGCCTGCAGGAGGATGTCGGCGAGGCGTTCGGCGGCGCGGCGGTCGTCGAGCGTGGTCACCTCACCTCCGCGTACCGCGGTGATCTCGGCGTCGATGCGGTCTCGCTCGGTCAGCAGGACCTCGAGTCGACGGGTGCCGTCAGGGTCGGTGTCGCGGGCGAGCTGACGGATGGCGGCAGCAAGCCCGACGAGACGCGACTCGGTGATCGTGGTGCGAGGTGTCTCGAGCTGGGAGAACATCCGGAGCGCGAGGTGAGCGGCGGCCGACAGCTCGTAGGTCTCTCCGCGGCTGTCGCGATCGGTGCGCCGCACGAGAAAGCCGGCGTTGCGCCAGTCGTCGCAGTAGGCACGTGCGTTCTGCTTGAGCTCCTCGTGCAGACGCAGCTCCTCGAGATCTGCCTCCACGGCCGCGTGGAGCTCTTCGGTGGGCATGCGCATTCCGGGTGCACCCAGACGCTCGGCGAGGATGCCTGCGATGACGGGTGCGAGGTCGGCGCGCAGGAGTCGCAGGGCAGCGTGCTCATCCACGAGACGCCGGTAGGCGAGTGCCTTCGACAGGGCCGACATGGCCTCATCTTGGCAAACCGCTCGGACAGCCCGTCCTGGCGCACTCGACCGCGACGCACGCGACCCCGCCCAGCGGAGGCTGGGCGGGGTCGGGTGGGGGTGGGTCAGGGCAGGACGTTGAGCAGGGCCCTGCCGGCGGCGAGCAGCTCGGCGACGCGATCCGTCGCCAGCGCGTACTCGACGGTGCCTCCGCGTCGGGTCGACGTCACGAGGTCGGCCCGACGCAGGACGGCCAGCTGCTGCGACAGCGACGACGACTCGACCTCGATGTCGGCGAGCAGCTCGCGCACGGCCATCGGCCGGTCCTCCAGCAGCTCGAGCACCCGGATGCGGACCGGGTGCCCGAGCGTGCGGAAGAGCTCGGCCTTGCTGTGGTGCAGCGGTGCGCTCGTGGCAGACACCGGCTCAGGCGTCGTCGAGCGCGGTGTCGTCCAGAGCGGCGGCGACGCGGCGGTGCGCCTCCCAGATCTCCTCGGGCAGTCCGTGGAACTGCTCCAGGTGCACCTGGCGGTGGCCGATCTCCTCCCGCCAGCGGTCGACGTCGATCGTGAGGATCGTGTCGAGGTCGGCCAGGGCCTGCTCGTCCAGACCCTCGAGGAGCAGCTCGTCGCGCTTCGGGATGACGCCGACGGGCGTCCGCTCGCCCTCGACCTCGCCGTTCATGTACTGCATGAGCCACACGAGCGGGCGCAGGTTCTCGCGGTAGCCGGGCCACAGGAAGCGGCCGTCGTCGCCGCGCTGGAACCAGTTGACGTGCGCGAACACGGGCTTCTTCTGGGCGCGGGAGAAGACCTCGAGCCAGTGGGCGGCGTAGGCGCCCTCGGAGTAGGACATGAACGGACGCATCGACATCGGGTCGTAGCGCAGGACGCCCTCGAGGCCGTCGGCGGCGGCCGTGGCCTCGGCGCCGAGGGTCAGGCCGTCGTAGACGCCCTCGGCGACGTCGTCGATGGCGCGGATGAGCGGCTCACGGTCGCGGGTGCGGCCGCCGAAGATGACGCCGTGGATCTCGACGCCCTGCGGCTCCTCGAAGTCCTTCGCGACGTTGGGCACGTTCTCCAGCGTGGTGGTGAAGCGGCTGTTGGGGTGGGCCCACGGCGCGTCGACCTCCTCGCCCTGACGGTCGGCGATGAGGTCGCCCTTCCAGTCCTCCCAGCCGTCGAGGTCGGTGGGCTTGTCGCCCTTGCCCTCCCACCAGACCTCCTGGGTCTTGGGGTTGTAGGCGACGTTGGTGAAGATGGCGCCGGTGCCCTCGACGATGGAGTCGACGGCGGTCGGGTTGGTCTTCTCGTTGGTGTCCTTCGCGACGCCGAAGACCCCGTTCTCGGGGTTCATGCCGTAGAGCTTGCCGTCGTCGCCGACCCACAGCCACGCGATGTCGTCGCCGTAGAACTCGACGTAGTAGCGGTCGCCGAGGGCGTCGGGGGCGAGCGTCATGGCGAGGTTCGTCTTGCCCGACGCGGACGGGAAGCCGCCACAGATGTGGTACTTCTTGCCGGTCTCCTTGTCGACGATGCCGAGCAGCATGAACTGCTCGACGAGGAAGCCGTTCTTCCAGCCGTCGTAGGAGCCCTGGCGCAGGCCGTGGGCGATCTTGCCGAGCAGCGCGTTTCCGCCGTAGGAGGAGCCGAAGTGCAGGATGGTGCGCTCGTCGGCGACGGTGACGAAGTACCGCTTGTCGTCGGGGGTGCCCTGGCCGAGGTTCTCCAGGTCGCCGGTGACGTGCACGGCGCGCACGAAGGAGTCGCCGAGGTCGTTGATGTACTCGGCGCCGACGCGGGCCATGCGGATCATCTGCAACACGACGTTGCGGTTGTCGGTGAGCTCGACGCCGGCCGCGTACTTCTCGAGGGGCGAGCCCTTCGGTGCCATGAGGTAGGGGATGACGTACATCGTCTTGCCCTCGGAGGCGCCGGTCATGAGCCCGACCAGCTTCTCCTTCATCTCGGTGGCGGGACGCCAGTTGTTGTAGACGCCCTTGTCGGCCTCGTCGTGCGTGGCGACGATGGTGCGCTCCTCGGCGCGTGCGGTGTCCTTGAAGTAGGAGCGGGAGTAGTAGCGACCCTCGCCGGCGGGGAGGAGCTCCCCGGCGTCGAGCGCCTCCTGGATGAGTCGGGCGTCGTCGGCGGCCGAGACGACCTCGATCTGCGAGGCGCCGGTCACCCCCGCCCAGTGCTCCACGTACTCGCGCACGTGCGTGTTGGTCAGTCCGGCCTTGTCGAGCGCCGCCGCCACGTCTGCCATCGTGTCGTTTCCTCTCGTTGCCCCGTCCGGGGACACGTTCCGGGGGGTCCTCCCCCGCAATCGGTTGGAGTGACCGTACCGGAGTTGAAGAAGTTTTCATCTACCTGGTCGTAACAAGTGGGAAATGTCACGGGTGCCTGCACGTCGCGGCGCCTGCGCTGCCAGCGCTCCCCGGGGAGGCGTGCCGACGCTCGCGCACTCCAGCCGCTCAGTTGGTTGAGATTTCAATGGTTTTCTCGCACTGCGGACCCGTCGAACCGGACCTACCGTTCAGGAATGCTCATCGATGGTCACGAGATCGAGTCCTCGCTCGCCCGCGAGCGACTGTGGGACGAGCTCGTGTCCCTGGAGAACATCTCCGAGTGGAGCGCGCTGGAGGAGTGCGTGTCCACCGACAGCACGGTCCTGGATCCTGCGTCGTCGTACGTGTGCAAGCACCACAACGGCCTGCACGGCGTCGACGCGACGGTGCACGTCGCGGACTTCAGGGCGGGTCAGTGCCTCGCGCTGCGCACCGAGACGCCGATGGCGGACCTGCTGGAGACGATCGAGCTGCACGACCACCTGACAGGCAGCCGCCTGACGTACTCGGTCGACGCGACGTCGGCGTCGTTCGGTCCCGCAGCGACCGTGTGGCTGCACCGCCACGTCGTGTTCGTCTGCGAGAAGCTGAACCAGTTCGCCAACCGCGAGCTGGTGTGACCTGGTCGGTGAACAAATCTTCAACCAAAAGTTGGTCAGAACCTGTTCAGTGAATAGGTTAGGGACATGTCCCTCCTGATCAACCAGCAACCGACGCCCTCGGGGACGCCGGTGCCGCTGGCGAACCCCCGGCCCGTCTGGGTCGGCTGCCTCTGGGACCACGGCGGCGAGCAGGTCAAGGAGCTCGTGCCCGCCATGGCCACCCACACCTACGAGAGCCTCGTGCTCTGCGACTTCTGGGATCCGCGCACAGGCGCGAACCGCCTGCACTGGATGGAACGCGAGTTCGTCCGAGATCGTCCGACGTCGATCGCGCCACCGAAGCGACCGACGTCCGAGCATCCTGCCGCTGCCCCGTCGCCGAAGTTCGACGTCGGCAGC
>NZ_LUNF01000050.1:0-33675 GCF_001626145.1 Aeromicrobium sp. REDSEA-S32_B7 | reverse complement strand
TGCTGCGACCGATATGTCCGAAGGTGGCTGGCTGACGAAGTTCAAGAGCTTCGAGCACCAGTACCGGCACCATATCGACGAGGAAGAGGAAGACCACTTCCCTGACTTCGAGCGGCATCTCGACGAAGATGACATGAAGCACATGGAACGGGTCTTCGAGCGCCGCAAGGACGAGGAAATGGCCGAAGCCGAAGTGACGCCCGAGAAGAAGGAAGACGCGAAGGAATAGCGCGCGGCGAAGGGGGCGGCACATGAGTGAAGACAAGCAGGCGGATCCGAGCCGCACTTCGGCGCTGTCGCCTTCGGTCGAGCCCGGGGTCTGGGTGCTGCCGCGCCACGTGGCGGAGAGCGCCTCCTGCGGACTCGTGCCGTCGCCGACCGCGAACCGCAGCACCTGCGTGTCGGTGGCGGTGCCGCCGTCGACGAGGTCGGCGATCGCGCTGACGCGCACGAGGTAGACGCCCGGCTCCGTGAACACCCAGTTCGCGTGGGTGTGCGTGTTCACGTCGACGAAGAAGTCCTGCCGGGCGTCCTTCGCCGACGTCCACAGCACCTCGGGCTCCTCGAACGACCCGGACTGCAGGTACGTCACCAGGCGGCCGGGGCCCTGGACGCCCTCGAGACGCAACGTCATGCCTCGGTCGATCGTCTCCATGACCCGTGGCTCCTGGGTGTTCCACCCGACCCACGGGGCGCCGGCCGCCTGGGTCTGCGGCAGCGCCCACACGGTGCTGCCCGGCTTCGCGCCGAGGAACGTGTACGTCGGGTCGTCGGGAGCGGGCAGGCGGACGGCGTCCGGCACGGCGAACACCGTCTTCTCGGGCAGGCGCCAGGTGCTCTGCTTCGACGGGTCGGCTTTCGCGGTGTCGTCGTGGACGAGGAAGCGCCACGTGCCGTCGACGTAGGTGGGCCCGAGGTCGACGTGGCCGCTCTCGAGCACCTTCACGTCGGTGACGACGGGGTCGTCGCCGCGCACGGTCTGGCGCAGGTCGGGGTCGTCCTCGGCGGTCGCGCCCGACGGGACGAGCGCCACCAGGACGGCGGCCAGGGCGACCAGCCGCCACGGGCTCCTCCTGGACGTGGAGCGCGACGGGCGCGGGCCGCCGACGGGGCGGGTGGAGGGCATCACGGGTTCTCCTGGGGTGCGAGGCACTGGACGAGGGAGCGGGCGTTGTGGCGGACGAGCTGGGCGTAGCTGCGCACCGTGGCGTCGAACGCGTCGCCGTAGAGGGGGCAGACCTTCACGTGCTGCTCACGCGCGACGTCGACGAGCGTGCTGGAGCGGGCTCGCAGGTTCGGCTCGAGGAACACGGCCGGCACGTCGAGGTCGGCGATGGTGCGCGCGAGCCGGCGACGGTCGGCGAGCGACGGCTCGATGCCGGGGTGCGGGGTCACGAAGCCCGACACCTTGAGGCCGTAGGCCTTCGCGAGGTAGCCGAACGCGTCGTGGGAGGTCACCAGGTGACGCCGCGACGTCGGGATGCTGCCGACCGCGCGGCGCATCGTGGCGTCGAGGCGGTCGAGCTCGCGCAGGTAGTCCCTGGTGCGGGCGCGGTACACGGACGCACCGGCGGGGTCGACGTCGACGAGGGTGTCGCGGACGAGCTGCACGTACGCCATGACGTTGCGGACGTCGTGCCACAGGTGGGGGTCGATCTCGCCGTGCACGTGCTTGCCGAGGACGGCCTGCGGCAGCTGGTAGACCCCCGTGCCCGGGCGGCCGAGGAACCGCAGGCTGCGCTCGGCCGGCACCTCCGAGAGCGCCTTGGTCGGGACCTCGACGACGACGTCCTCGAGCGGGAGGGTGCGCTGGCTGTGGTCGCCGCCGCCGTCCGGGTCGTAGCGCACCACGAGACGGCCGGTGTCGACGTCGGCGGCGAGGTCGGCGTGACCTCCGTCGACGACCACCGCGTCGTCCACGCCGGCGCGTGCCGGGTCGACGCCGACGGCGAACGTGAGGGTCCCGGCGCCGCGCGGCACCTCCTGAGCGTCGTCGTCGACCTGCAGCGCCGCCTCGAACCGCAGCCGGTACACGCCCGGCTCGGTGAACGCCCACGACATGTGGGTGTGTGCGTCGAGCGGCAGCACGGCGGTGTCGTCGTCGTCGAAGCCGTCGGCCGACCCGAAGGTCACCGTCGTGTCGCCGAACGTGCCGGTCAGGTAGGCCCAGGCGTCGCCCGGTCCCGTCGCGGCCGTCGCCGACAGCCGCACCTGCGACGCCCGGTCGGCGCCGAAGGCCGCGCCGTCGCCGATCGATCGCAGGCCGAGCCACGGCGTGTCGAGGCGGAGGTTCTCCACGAGCGGGATGACCTCCGCGGCGTACTTCGTCGCCCCCTCGGCGAGGGCGACGTTCGGCGCGCCGGCATCGATGTTGGCGTCGAGCACCTTGACGACGGCGTGCTCCTCCAGCAGCGCGTAGTTGCTGAACGCGGCGTCGGCGTAGGCGGCGTCGCGCGCCGACCGCAGGGTCGGTTCGAAGGAGTGCGGGTCGGCGCCGTCGGGGACGATCGAGACGACGTTCACCCGGTTGCCGCCGACCTGCTGCACGAGGTCGCGCAGCAGGCCCGTGGTGGTCACCACCTGCACCCGACCGTCCTGGTCGGACAACCGCGGCGGGGGAGCGCAGGAGGTGACCGCCAGCGAGCCCGCGAGCGCGAGCGTCGCGAGCCGGGAGGTCCGTCTCACGTGGCCGTCCCGTGGAAGCGTCGACGCCACCAGAGCGCGCCGGCCGCCGTCGCGAGCAGCAGCCCGCCGAGGACCCCGAGCAGGAGCCTGACCGGCCCCTTCTCGAGCGCGGCGAGCACGCGGTCGGCGGCCCCGTCGTCGGACTCCGGCACCAGGCCTCTGGCGACCGCGGCCGCCTCCGCCCTGTCCTGCGCGGCTGCCTCGGCCGACTCCTCGAGCGTGCGGTCCTGGCTCGCGACGTCGGACTGGGGCAGCGCACCGCACCCGCCGCCGGACGCGGCCGCCGCCGGGTTCACGTCGCCCACCGCGAAGGTCAGCGTCGAGCGGTCGGAGACGACCTTCCCATCGGCGCGGGTGGCCTGCTGGGTGAAGGCGACGCGGTAGAAGCCCGGCTTGCTGAAGGCCCAGTTGGCGTGGGCGTGGACGCCGAGCGGGATGCTCGTCGTGCCGGGGCCGTCGAACACCATGCGCTCCACCCCGCCGAACGTGCCGGCGGTGTAGACCCGTAGGCTGCCGGGACCCTGGACCGACTCGAGGCGCCAGCGGACGGACCCGCGGACCTGGCTCGTGTCGAGGCTCTCGGTGTTCCAGCCGAGCCAGACGAGGTCCGGCACCTGGGTCTGGGGCACCTGGTAGATCGAGCTGCCCGCACGGCCGACGGCACCCAGCCCGGCGGGGAGCCGGACCTTGCTGCCGGGCTTGACCCAGAGCACGACGTCCTTCGGGTCGCGGTAGACCTTCGCGCCGGAGCCGTCGGTCCCGACGAGCGACCGGAGCCGGCCTCCGACGAGACGCGTGGCGTAGTCGACGTGCCCGGACGAGATCACCGTCGCCCGCTGCGGCACGCAGGTCTGACCGGCGGCGAGCGCGGCGCGCGCTCCGGCCCCGCCTGCACCCGATCCGCCGTCGCCGGACCCGCCCGATCCGCCGCCCGAGCCCCCCGGCCGAGGTGCCGTCGGCACGCGGGGCGCGGCCGTGAGCGTCACGTGGTCCCACCCGACGAGCTCGCCGGAGCGCCGCTTGACGACGAGCCGGTGGTCGCCGGTGCGGGCATCGGCGGGCATCCGCACGCGCAGGGCACCGGACGCGTCGACCTGGGCCCACCCGAGCCAGCGCGGTCGGCTGTGCAGCCACACCGACACCCACTCGCCCGCGTCGACGCCGGGAACCGAGACGAGCGCCTGCGACCCGCGGACGAGTCCGTCGCGGCCGTTGAGCACCCGGACGCCGCCGGTCGTGGCGTCGGTCAGCGACGCGTCGGGCACCGGTCGGGTGTCCGCCGTGCCCGGTCGGCCCTCGGTGCGGAAGCAGGCCTTCGGGTCGACGGTGCGCAGGTCGGTGCGTCCGACGGCGACCGCGAGCGTGAACCGGTGCCGCAGGGTGCGTCCCGACGCCGACGTCGCCGTGCGCTCGGAGTCGAGGCAGTACACGCCCTCCGCACTGAACGCCCACGTGCCGTGCGCGTGCGTGCGCGGCGGGATCGTGAACGCGTCGGCGGAGGTGATGCCGTCACGCGTGTTGAAGCGGACGTCGACCGTGCCGAAGCCGTTGGGCACTGACGTGAACAGCGCCATCTCGCCCGGACCGCTCGCGCGCAGCAGACGCCAGCGCACGCCGCCGCGCAGCGTGCCATCCGGGATGGCCTCGGTGGACCACCCCGGCCACACGATCGACTCGTCCTGGGTCTCGGGCGCCAGCCACACGGGGTCGCCGGCCCGGCCGAGGAACGCGAGGTTCGCGCCCGCGGGGATGCGCTGCGCTGCCTGCCGGCCGACGTGCAGCACCGTCGACGCGAACGGACGCCAGGCGACGTCGCGACCGGTCGCGCTGTCCTTCACGTGGGTGGTCAGCGCGCCGCGGAGCACCCGCGATGCGAGGTCGACGTGGCCCTCGTCGATGATCGTCGCGCCGGCGTCGTTGCGCCAGCCGTTCGGCGCGTCGTAGACCGGGTCCTTCTCGTCGACCGGCGGCGTCGGGCTGCTCGTCGGCGTGGGGCTCGGGGTCGGTCCCGGCGTCGTCGGGGACGGCGTGGGCTCCGGCTCGGGGTCGGACGGTCCCTCCGGCTCGGCGCCCGCGGCGCACGTCGTGCCCAGCGCACCGTGCTCGGCCGCCCGCCACCACGGGCTGTCGGGGTCGGAGGGCCGCACGGGACCGTCGACGACGAGGGTCAGGGTCGCGTCGCGGCGCTCGCCGCGACCGTTCGTCCAGCGCAGGTCGACGCAGTACCGGCCGGGCAGCGAGGCCTGCACCCGCACGCCCTGCACCGTCTCCTCGCGGGGTCGCAGCGTGCGCGACGAGCGGGAGGTGTCGTCGGACCGTGCGTCGTCGAGGTGCAGGGGCCCCGGGCCGCGCATGCGCAGCAGTTCGAGCGTCTCGCCGCCGTCGGAGGCGGGCACCCCGAGCGTGTCGAGCCGCAGGGTGCGGGTCGAGAGCAGCTGCAGGGAGTCGAGGTAGCTGCGCACCGTGGGGTTGCGCAGGTGCACGACCGTGTCGTCGAGCCGGGTGTAGGCGACGGGTCGCTGGCGTGCCGTGTTCCACGAGGCGGCCGCGATGCCGGCGTTCGTGGTCGGGTGCAGCGACACATGGCCGTCGTCGGTCACGACGTGCGGGCCGGGGCCCGACGTCAGCTCCGTCGGTCCGGGGGCCGGCTCGGTGGGCGGCGGCAGACGTCGGGCGCACGGGGTGACGCGGTCGGCGTCGACGGTGTCGCCGACCACCATGGTCAGCCAGTCGCGACGGACCTGGAGGTCGCCGGCGATCTCGGTCTGCGCCGACACGGCCAGGCAGTACACGCCCGGGGCGCTGAACGACCAGTTGTAGTGCGCGTGGTTGCGGACGCTGGCTGCAGAGAGCACCGCGGGGGTGCCGGAGGGCAGCACGCCGCCCCGCGTGCTCACCAGCACGTACGGGCTGGAGGAGCCGGTCCAGATCGAGAGGTCGCCGGGCGGACGCCCTCCGTCGGGGCCGGCGACCTGCTCGATCGCCATGTCGGTGCGCCGACCGTTGGCGACGAGGGCGTCGTCCTCGGAGCTGCTGCCGATCCAGGGGAACGCCTTCGTCCCGCCCTCGACGGAGCCCGACGACTGCGGGCTGTTCCACAGCGGCTGCCCGGACGTCCCGAGGAAGGCCCAGTCGTCGCCGGACGGCACGGTGGTGCGGAGCAGGTCGGGGTGGACGACGACCAGGTCGCGGTAGGGCACGCGGCCGTGACCGTCGACCGAGGCGTCGAGCACGAGGCGACGGTCGGTGTCGCCGACGATCCTCGGCGCGACCACGTCGGCGTGCCCGCTGCGCATGACGTACGTCGGGTCCTCGGGCTCCGGAGTCGGCTCAGGGGTCGGTTCGGGCGTGGGCTCGGCGGTCGGCTCAGGGGTCGGTTCGGGCGTGGGCTCGGGGGTGGGCTCGTCGGTCGGGTCCGGCGTCGGCTCAGGGGTGGGGCCGCTGGCCGACGTCCCGCACGCCACCGCCCCGGCGAAGCGCAGCGTCACGGGCGCGCTGCGGGCACGGGCCGTCATGGTCGACAACGTGCCCTCGACCGAGAGCGACACGCAGTAGAGGCCGGGTCGGGTGAAGCGGTGCACCCAGTGGCCCACGAGTCCGCCGGTCGTGTTCTTCGCCGTCCTCAGCACGCCCTCGCGTGACTGCTCGGCACCGTCGGCGCCACGTCCGGTGCCCATCGGCGTCACGAACGCGAACTCGTCGTGGGTCAGGAGCGGTCGGGCCAGCCCGCTCCACGGCTGGCTGTAGTCGTAGCGGTAGGTCTGGTAGGTGCCGCCGGCCGGGCCGACGACGTCGTCGATGCGGTAGGTCAGCGTCGGGTCGCCCGCCGCGCGCGCGGTGTAGGAGAGCGCGACGGACGGCGCCACGCTGTCGTCGGTGGTGGACCCGCTGATCCAGGCGCGCTCACCAGGCGTGCCGAGCGTGCGGTGCGCCGGGGTGTCCGGCAGCTCGTAGGACGTCGCGTCGCTGATGCGGAACGTCGGTGCGGTCGGCGGCGTGACCCAGTCGAGCGCGATGCCTCCGTCCGCGGTCTTCACGGTGCGGAGCACGTGCTTGCCGGTGGCGACCGAGCCGTCGGCGGCGACGGTCGGCACGGCGGACAGGGTGAGCCCGACCAGGCAGGCCGTGAGGGCCGTGACGAGGGCGGTCGCAGGAAGTCGGAGGGACGAGCGCATGGGGACCTTCGCAGGGGAGGGGTGCCTCGGGGCGGCAGCGTGTGCCGCCCCGAGGCGGGGTGTCAGGAGCCGGCCGTGATGTTCAGCGGCGAGAGGGTCTCGGCGAAGGCGCCGTCACCGGTCTCGACGTCGAGGCTCACCGCGTAGCTGGTCGCGGTGGCGCTGGCCGCGGGCAAGCGCCACGCACCGTGGACGTGGTCGGCGGCCTGCGTGAGGGTCACGGTCGACGAGCCGCCGAACGTCACGCCCGAGTCGAGCGTGATGGTCACGGAGTCGGCGCAGACGCTCTCGGCACCGGCGGCGACCTCGTAGCTGAAGCCGAGGTCGGGCAGGGAGGAGTCGAGGTCGGCGTCGACGACCCAGGCGCCGCCGGTGTGGCTGACGCCGGCGCTGGACGCCGGGAAGGTCGCGCGGTGGTCGCCGATGTCGGCCGGGGCCACGTGCTGGCCGCCGAGGTGGCTGCCGAGCTCGTAGCTCGCGGCGCCGCCGGCGTCGGTGCACTCGAGCTCGACCACGTCGTTGTGGCCGGCCGGGATGGCCGTCTCGGCGTGGGCGGGGAGGCTGAACGCCACGGAGGCGGCTCCACCGGCGAGGACGGCGGTGATGAGACGTGCAGAGGACATGCTTCTCCTTCGATCCGTCCGGGGGCAGCTGCCGACCGGACGTGGATGGGTCGGACGACCGCGGGTGCGGTCGTGGTGCTCTCTCACCGCCACTGACCGGGCGGCACGGCGGCCGCGTGGTGGCGGCCAGGTGCGAGCACCTTAGGCAAGAATGAGAATCATTGTCAAACACGCACGAGAACATGCGCGCGCATGACTTCAGGACCGACGCCTTGTCCGAGGGACTGATCGTGCCCTCGTCGACGGCGTCGTCGAGCCGCTCCGACAGCGCGCTGCGCTCCTCGGTGCGGCGCTCGGTGCGGTCGGACTCGGCCTGCTTCTCGGCGGCGGCGAGCGCCGACTCGACCTTCGACTCCGAGACGCCGAGCTCCTTCGCCAGGGCGGCCGCCAGCTTGGCGTCACGCTGCTCGCGCTCGGCCTCGGTGGGCGGGGTCGGCTTCTCCCCGTCCTTCGGCTTGGCGGGCCGCAGGTCGTCGCGGACGGCGGCCAGCGCCTTCTCGACGACCGACTGCTCCAGCCCGAGCTGCTTCGCGATCACGGTCGAGGCGGTGTCCGCGGACGCGAGCGCCACGCCGCCGACGGCCAGGCCGGCTCCGGCCACGAGGCCGGCGATGCCGAGTCGGGCTGCGGTGGAGGTGTTCATCAGGTGACTCTCTTCCGTTGAGGTGTGTCCTCGTCGACGATGACGAGCGTTCCTGTCACGGACCTGTGCGCGACGTCAGGGAGTGCTGGGCGCCGGCCGCAGCCGTGCGAGGTGCGGTGCAGCCCGTACCGCCGGTATGGTCACCGACATGGCCAGGCGACGTCGGATCCACACGTTCTCCCACGACGGTCTCACGTTCGACGTGCGCGACACTGGGCCGCTCGACGGCCCGCCGGTCGTGCTGCTGCACGGCTTCCCGCAGACGTCGACGTCGTGGGACAAGGTCAGCGAGCTGCTCCACGGCGACGGCTACCGCACGATCGCGCCCGACCTGCGCGGCTACTCCCCGGGCGCCCGCCCGTCGGGTCGCCGGGCCTACGCGACCGAGCTGCTGGCCGAGGACGTCGCGGCCCTCCTCGCGGTCGTGGGGGAGCCGGTGCACCTCGTCGGGCACGACTGGGGCTCTGCGATCGGCTGGGTCGTGGCCGCGCGCCACCCCGACCGGCTGCTCTCCTGGACCGCCGTGTCGGTGCCCCACCCCGCGGCCTTCGTGGCCTCGATGGCACGCAGCACCCAGCTGCTGAAGTCGTGGTACATGGGCTTCTTCCAGCTGCCGGTGGTGCCCGAGCTCGTGCTCGCGCGGGCGCGTGGCGTGCGCGAGCGGGTGCTGCGCCACGCCGGCATGGACCGCGACCTGCTCGCGCGCTTCCAGACCGAGATGATCGACGGCGGGGCGTTGACGGGCGGCCTCGGCTTCTACCGAGCGCTGCCGTTCTCGGCCAAGGGTCTGCAGGGCACGGTGCGCGTGCCGACGACCTTGGTGTGGAGCACCGGCGACGTCGCGCTCGGTCGCGCCGGCGTCGACCTGACGCCGCGTCACGTGGACGCGCCGTACGAGCTCGTGGTGCTCGAGGGCGTCAGCCACTGGATCCCCGCCATCGGCTTCATGGCCGCGGCAGCCCCGCGCATCGACGAGATGGACCACCACCCCGAGTGGACCAACGTCTACGACCGGGTCGACGTGCGGCTCGTCAGCCACGACGTGAACGGCGTCAGCGGCCGCGACGTGCGTCTGGCCGAGGTGCTCGACGAGCTCGCCGGCGCCGCGGCCGGTTCGTCCTGACCGTCAGGCCCAGAGGTTCTCGCCGAAGCGGAACCAGATGGCCGACAGCACGGCCACGTACCAGAGCACGATCACGAGCAGCGTCCAGTTGCTGAGGAACCGCGTGACCGCGGAGCGCGGCGCGAAGGCGCGCAGGTTGCGTGCGGTGACCACCACGAACAGCGGGATCATGAACGTCCACACGACCATGCACCACGGGCACAGCTTCCCGATGTCGTAGATGCTCTGGTACTGCAGCCAGGTCACGAAGCCGATGCCGAAGAGCACGCCCACCTGCAGCCCTGCCCACACGAAGGCGGGGAGGCGGACACCGGCGAGCAGGAGGACGGCGAGCGTCACGACGACCGTGAAACCGACGATGCCGATGATGGGGTTCGGGAAGCCGAACGCGGACGCCTCAGGGGTGTTGATGACGCCACCGCAGCTGACGAACGCGTTGAGGTCGCAGTTCGTCGTGCCCTTGCCCGTCTCCGCGAGGTCGGTCAGGTATCGGACCTTCTCGATGGTCAGGGTGATCGCCGCCAGCAGTCCGACCACGCCGGCGACCAGCATGAACCACCTCGGGTCGTGGACGTCGGCGTCGCCGGCCTCCCTCGTGTCGGGGGTCCGGTCACGGTCGTCCTGCAGCACGTCGCTCACGCCGCCGATCGTAGTGGAGGGCTGGTCGTCGGGACAGAGCGTCTTGACGCGCTCCCGTACCCCGCGTACGGTTTCAGATACCGTCGGTATCTGAAAGAGGTTCATGCATGGAGCACGTCGACGTCGTCATCGTCGGGGCCGGTCTGTCCGGCATCGGGGCCGCCTACCGGCTGAGCACGATGAGTCCAGGGTCGAGCTACGCGGTCCTCGAGGCGCGCGACGCGATGGGCGGCACGTGGGACCTCTTCCGCTACCCGGGCGTCCGCTCGGACTCCGACATGTACACGCTCAGCTACCCGTTCCGGCCCTGGACCCACCGCAAGGCCATCGCCGACGGCGCCGACATCCGCGAGTACATCCGCAGCACCGCCGACGAGCACGGCATCGCCGAGCGCATCCGCTACGGCCACCGCGTGGTCGGCGCCAGCTGGTCGTCCGACGACGCGCGCTGGACCGTCACGAGCGAGGTCGACGGCGAGCTCGTCGAGCAGACCTGCTCCTTCCTGTTCATGTGCAGCGGCTACTACGACTACGACGAGGGCTACACGCCCGACTTCCCTGGGCTGGAGGACTTCGGCGGGACCGTCGTGCACCCGCAGTTCTGGCCCGAGGACCTCGACTACGCGGGCAAGAAGGTCGTTGTCATCGGCTCCGGCGCCACCGCGATCACGCTCGTGCCGTCGATGGCCGAGCGCGCCGGTCACGTGACCATGCTGCAGCGCTCGCCCACCTACATCACCTCGCTGCCGCAGGAGGACGCGATCTCCGCGGGCCTGCGCAAGGTGCTGCCCGCGGGCCCGGCCCACCGGGTGACGCGGCTCAAGAACGCCGCCACGGCGATCGGCTTCTACGAGTTCTGCCGCCGCTTCCCGTCGGCGGCCCGCAAGATCCTGCTGAACCGCGCCCAGGGTGCCGTGCCCGAGGGCTTCGACCCGCAGCACCTCACCCCGAGCTACGACCCCTGGGACCAGCGGCTCTGCGTCGTCCCGAACGGCGACCTGTGGCGCACGCTGCGTCGCGGCCAGGCGTCGATCGTGACCGACCGGATCGACTCCTTCGACGAGACCGGCATCCGTCTCGTGTCGGGCGAGCGCCTCGACGCCGACGTCGTCGTGACGGCCACGGGCCTGAAGGTCGTCGCGCTGGGCAAGGTCGCGATCGACGTCGACGGCGAGAAGGTCGACCCGAACGAGCGCTTCGTCTACAAGGGCCTCATGATCAGCGGCGTGCCGAACCTGGCCTGGTGCATCGGCTACACGAACGCCTCCTGGACGCTGCGCGCCGACCTGTCGTGGCAGTACGTCGCCCGGCTGCTCGAGCACATGCGTCGCCACGGCTACGTCGCCGGCATGCCCGACCCCGACGCCGTGGGCGGGCAGGGCGCGCCCGCGCTCGACCTGCAGTCCGGCTACGTCCAGCGTGCCGTCGGCGTCCTGCCCCAGCAGGGCAAGGAGCGTCCGTGGACGGTGCGGCAGAACTGGTTCCTCGACGCCTGGGACAACCGCCGCACCGACCTCGACGAGCAGATGATCTGGACGAAGGCCTCCTGACCCTTCCTCCCACCCCCTGAGCGTGACGTTTGCGGGCCGGATCGGCCGTTCCCACCCCGCGAACGTCACGCTCAGCGGTGTGGGGGAAGCCGGGTGGGGGACGACTAGGGTGGGCCGGTGCGCATCGACCAGCTGACCCTGCGGGCCGCCGGCGGCGCGCTGCTGCTCCTCTCGCTCGTGCTGGTCCTGGTGGACCTGACACGGCTCGTCGAGGAGCCGATCCACTGGATGCTGCTGGGCGACCTCGGGCTGGTCGTGCGATGCGTCTTCGCGGCGGCGGGACTGCTCGTCGTGCTGTCGTCGCGGCTCGTCGGCCGCGCGCTCGACCCTGAGCAGCGGCGTCGGACCGTGCCTCTGCTGCTCGGCGTGCACGGCGCCGCCCTCGTCGTGTTCGCCTTCACGACCCCGACCTACGCGACGGCGATCGGCGAGCGGTCCATCAACGTAGTGACGCCTGCCTCGGCGGCAGTCGGAGACCTCGCGCTGCTCGTCGCGTCCACCGCGCTCCCTGCGGCGATGATCGTCCAGGCCGCGCGCTGGCGGCGCGACGAGACGACCGCGCCGCGGGCGAAGGGCGCCTTCGTGGCCGCAGTGGTGTCCCTGTGGGCGTCGCTGGCCTACTCGCTGGCCGACCAGGGCACGCTGCCCGCACCCGGTCTCTGGCAGCGCGTCGCGTTCGTCGTCGCCTGGGTCTGGCTGGCGGTCCTGCTGCTGCGCACCGCGGGCGACCTCACGTCTGGCAGTGCGGACACCAGAAGGTGATCCGCTCGCGGCCCGGCTGGTCGCCGAGCTCGCCGTCGCGCAGCGGGGTGCCGCAGCGTCGGCAGCGGGCGTGCTCGCGCCGGTAGACCCAGCGCTCCTCGCCCTGACGGGTGCTGCCCGTGAACGTCCGCTCCACCCGCGCCTTGTTGACGTCGAGCAGGCGGTGCCCGCGCGCGACCACGCGCCCGACGTCGGGCACGTCGCCCACCCGACGCGTCGGCAGCAGGCCCGACAGGAACAGCAGCTCGTTGACGTACTCGTTGCCCAGCCCGGCCAGGTTCCGCTGGTCGAGCAGCGCCACGAAGATCGGCCGGTCCGGGTCGGACTCGACCCGACGCGTCGCCTCCGCGAGGTCCCAGTCGGGGCCGAGGAGGTCGGGCCCCAGGTAGGCCAGCGCGTCGTCGTCGTTCTCGCGCTTGAGGATCTCGAGCAGGCCCAGCTGGAAGCCGATCGCCTGGTGCTGCTCGGTCTCGAGCACGATGCGCGCCGTGTGCGCCGGACGACGCCACCGGCTGCCCCGGCGCAGCACGTGCCACGCACCCTCCATCTTCAGGTGCGAGTGGATCGACGCGTCACCGACGCGGATCAGCAGGTGCTTGCCGCGGCTCAGCACCTCATCGACCGTGCGGCCGGACAGGTCGAGCGTCGCCCACTGCGGCACCCGCACGTCCGAGCGCACCAGCTCCCGGCCCTCCAGCACCTCGCGCAGGTGGTGCGCCGTCCGCCAGACGGTGTCTCCTTCAGGCATGGCTGGACCGACCGGAGGAGGCGGGGCGACGGGCGGTGTCGCTGCCGCGCCGCAGGTCGAGCCGCAGGCCCTTCGGGTGCCGGTCGAAGCCTGCCGCGAGCAGCGCCTCGCCGGTGGGCGTGGTCCCGGCCGGGCGGCCGTTGACCGACTCGACCGTGAGCCGCGGGATGCGCCCCGACCGACCAAGGCCCGCGACGGCCCGCGCGGCGCGGGTGAGGACGTCGACGTCGTCGGTGAACGCCAGGCACGAGCGACCGCCGCGCTCGAGGTAGAGCACCGCGCGACCGTCGTGCACGGCCACCAGTGCACCGGCCTTGCGGGCCGGACGGTGCTTCAGGTCGTCGGCCGGGTCGACGACGTCAGGCCAGGGGAGCGCGGCACCGAACGGCTGGGCGGGGTCGGTGGCGGCGAGCACGACCGCGTCGACGTCGGCCGGCTCGTCGTCGGGGCGCTCGAACGAGCGCATGCGGTCGACCGTCGCCGACGACGCGAACTGGGCCGCTCCGAGGGAGTCGACGTAGTACCCGCGCAGCACCGAGCCGTTCTGCTCCAGCTCGCGCAGCACGCGGTAGGCGCCGGCGAACCCGCCGGGCGTCTGCTCGGCCACCACCGCACCGCGGGTGACCACGCCGTGCCGCGCGACGAGCGCCTCGGTGCGCGCCACCTGCAGCGCGGCCTGCTCGGCGGGGTCGTCGCCGGGACGTTCCACTGCGAACCACCGCCCCGACGCGACCGGTGGGCCGAGGCGCGCGGCCCGGGGTGAGGCCGCCATGCCGCGACGGGCGTGCAGCCGCGCGCGCGGGGTGGAGCCGCCGCGTGAGCGGTGCGCGCCGCGGCCGCCCAGCCGGGCGCGGACCGGGGCGTAGGAGTCGCCGGCGACCCGACCCGACCAGACCAGCTGCCACAGTGCCTCCACGACCGCGTCGTCGGAGACCGGCCTGCCGTCGTCGGTGGCCAGACCCTGGGTGAGCTGGCGGAACAGGTAGGCGCCGCCGTCCTCGAGGAGCGACAGCAGGCGCAGGCCGAGCTCGTCCGGCTCGACCGGGTCGCGGCGTGCGGGCAGCACGAGGTCGGCCGGGTGCAGCTGCACCCAGCCGTCGCTGCCGGCGAGCGTGCCCGCTCCGGTCCAGACGACCTCGCCCGCGCCGAGCAGCTCGTCGAGCTGGGCCGGGCTGTAGTCGCGGACCCTCGACGGCAGCACCAGCGACTCCCAGGCCGACGCGGGAAGCGGCACACCGGCGAGCTGGTCGACCACCGCGAGGACGCCGTCGAGACCACGCAGCGACCCACCGACCTCCTGCCACGAGGGCAGGAAGCGGGCGAAGGTGCGCGGCTCGACCGGCTCGATCTGCTGTCGTGCGGCGGCGAGGGAGCGGCTGCGCAGCCGGCGCAGGACGTCGGTGTCGACGTGCTCGGTGCCCACGGCACCCGGCCGGAACTCGCCCTCGACGAGCCGGTCGTCGCGGGTGAGCCGACGCAGCACGTCGAGCACCACGGCGCGGCCGAGGCCGAACCGGGCCGCCGCCTCGTCGGCCGTGAACGGGCCGTGGGTACGGGCGTAGCGCGAGAGGAGGTCGCCCAGGGGATCGGCTACCGGCTGCAGGAGGGCGTCCGGGATGCCGAGCGGCACCACCACCCCGAGCGCGTCGCGCAGGCGGCCCGCGTCCTCGACGACCACCCAGCGAGGCTCGCCGGCCACCGGCAGCTCCACGACGCGACGGGCGTCCTGCAGCTCCTTGAGCGCCGGCACGGCGTCGTCGACGAGGCGCGCGTCGACCTCGTCGGTGGTGAGCGGACCCAGCAGTCGCAGCAGGTCGGCGGCGCCCTCGACGCCGCGCAGACGACGGTCCTCGGCGAGTCGCGTGGGGTCGAGCGAGAGCGCGGCCGCACGGCGCTCGGCGAGCGGCGTGTCGCCCTCGTAGAGGAACGTGGCCACGTAGCCGAACAGCAGCGTGCGGGCGAACGGCGACGCCGTGGACGTCTCGACCTCGACGATGCGCACGTCCTGCTGCGCCACCCGCTCGGCCAGGGTGGTGAGCGCGGGGAGGTCGTACACGTCCTGCAGGCACTCACGCGCCGTCTCGAGCAGGATCGGGAAGTCGGCGTGCTCGCGCGCGACGTCGAGCAGCTGGGCCGCGCGCTGACGCTGCTGCCACAGCGGGGCCCGGGCCCCGGGGTTGCGGCGGGGGAGCAGGAGGGCACGCGCCGCACACTCGCGGAATCGCGACGCGAACAGCGCCGACCCGCCGACCTCGGCCGTGACGACACGCTCGAGGTCGTCGACGTCGAGCGTGAACAGGTCGGCACCCGGCACGCCGGCGGCCTCCGGATCGGGGTCGTCGGCGGCCCAGGGCGACGAGGTGTCGGGGATGCGCGCGACGATGCCGTCGTCGGTGGCCACGACCGAGCCGTCGACGCCGTACCGCTCCAGCACGCGCGCCGCGACGACCAGCGCCCACGGCGCGTGCACGCGACGGCCGTAGGGGGAGTGCAGCACGACCCGCCAGTCGCCGAGCTCGTCGTGGAAGCGCTCGACGACCAGCGTGCGGTCGGTCGGCAGCGTGCTCATGGCCTCGCGCTGCTCGTCGAGGAAGGCCATGAGGTTGAACCGGGCCCGCTCGTCGAGGTGCTCGGGGGCGTGGCCCTCGGTGACCCGACGCAGGAAGGCGCCGATCGCCTCGCCCAGCTCGGCCGGGCGGCCTGCGGCGTCGCCCCGCCAGAACGGCAGCCGGGCGGGCTCGCCGAACGCCGGGGTCACGATGACGCGGTCGTGGGTGATCTCCTGGATGCGCCAGCTGGTGGCTCCGAGCGCGAACACGTCGCCGACGCGGGACTCGTAGACCATCTCCTCGTCGAGCTCGCCGACCCGCTTGGACGGTCCCTCGTCGACGCCGTCGGCCAGCACCACGGCGAACAGGCCGCGGTCGGGGATGGTGCCGCCGCTCGTGACAGCCAGCCGCTGCGCGCCCGGCCGACCCACGATGGTGCCGGCGTCGCGGTCCCAGACGAGCCGGGGTCGCAGCTCGGCGAACCGGTCCGACGGGTACCGCCCGGCCAGGAGGTCGAGCGTGGCCTCGTAGGCCGAGCGGGGGAGGGCGGCGAACGGTGCGGACCGGCGGACGACGTCGAACCACGCCTCGACCTCGACCGGCTCGAGGGCGCAGGCGGCGACGGTCTGCTGGGCCAGGACGTCGAGCGGGTTCGCGGGCACCGCGAGCCGCTCGATCGCGCCGGCGCGCATCCGTTCGGCCGTGACCGCCGCGCCCACGAGGTCGTGGCGGGTGGTCGGGGACACGAGACCGCGCGAGACCTCGCCGACCTGGTGGCCGGCGCGTCCGACGCGCTGCAGCCCGCTCGCGACCGACGGCGGCGTCGACATCTGCACCACGAGGTCGACGGCGCCCATGTCGATGCCGAGCTCGAGGCTCGACGTGGCGACGACGCAGCGCAGCCGGCCCGACTTGAGGTCGTCCTCGATGAGCGCGCGCTGCTCCTTGCTGACCGACCCGTGGTGGGCGCGGGCGAGCGCACCGACCTCCTGTGCGTCGCCGCGTCCCGACGCCGTGCCGCTCACGCCGGACACCCGGCTCGGCGGCAGCGTGCTCGTCGTCTCGGGCTCCGCGCGGGCCTCGCGGTCGGCCCACTGCTCGTTCAGGTGCGCGGTGAGCCGCTCCGCCTGCCCGCGGGAGTTGCAGAAGACGATCGTGGAGCGCACCTGGAGGATCCGCTCGACGACGTCGTGCTCGATGAAGGGCCAGATGCTGCCGCCGTTGTCGTCGGCGAGCGGGTCGCTGATGGACCGCGCGGCCGACCCCTCGTCGCGCACGACCTCGGCCTCCTGCGCACCGCGCGCCGACGGCGGCCGGGACAGCTCGGTCATGTCGTCCAGGGGGACCACGACGTCGAGCTCGAGGCGCGACGGCGACGGGGGAGCCACGACGTGGACGGGGGCGCGCCCGCCCAGGAAGCGGGCCACCTCGTCGTGCGGGCTGACCGTGGCGCTCAGCCCCACGCGTCGCGCCGGCTCGTCGAGCAGGTCGTCGAGACGCTCCATCGACAGCGCCAGGTGCGCACCGCGCTTGGTGCCCGCGACCGCGTGGATCTCGTCGACGATGACGGTGTCGACGCCGCGCAGCGTGTCGCGGGCCGCCGAGGTGAGCATGAGGAACAGCGACTCGGGGGTGGTGATGAGGATGTCGGGCGGGCTGGTGACGAGCGCCCGCCGGTCGCGTGCCGACGTGTCGCCCGAGCGGACGCCGACCCGCACGTCGGAGAACGTGTCGCCGCGGCGCGCCGCCACCTGCGTGATGCCGACCAGCGGCGACCGCAGGTTGCGCTCGACGTCGACCGCGAGCGCCTTGAGCGGGGAGATGTAGAGGACCCGGGTGCGACGCTCCTTCTCCGGCGTCGGCTCGTGCAGCAGCCGGTCGATCGCGGACAGGAAGGCCGCGAGGGTCTTGCCCGAGCCGGTGGGCGCCACCACGAGCACGTGGCGGCGCTCCGCGATCGCGGCCCAGGCCTCGGCCTGCGCGGGGGTGGGTGCGCTGAACGCGCCCTCGAACCACTCCCGCGTGGCCGGTGCGACCGTGCTCAGCGGGTCGTCGACCAGCCGGCTCGACGGCGCGTCGGCGCGGTCGTCGGAGGGCGTGGGTTCGGGCACGGCCCCATCGTGTCAGCCGGTGCCGACACCTGCGCGTCGTCCGGCGCAGGGTCCGACGTCGGGCGCCGCGCGTCAGGCAAGGTGGAGGTCATGACGAAGCACCGCCTCGCCGTCCTGGCCCCTGTCGTCGCCCCCGCCCTGGCCCTCGGGCTCGTGCTCTCCGGGTGCTCCTCGGGCCAGGACACGGAGGCGACTCCCGAGCCGTCGAAGGGTGCCGGCGGGACCATCGTCGAGACGTCACCGCTCACCGGCGAGGTCCTGCGCGACGGTCGGCCGGAGAACCCGGTGTTCCTCGTCAAGATCGAGAACACCGACGCGGGCGCGCCGCAGGTCGGGCTCGACCAGGCCGACCTCGTCGTCGAGGAGCTCGTCGAGGGCGGCCTGACCCGCCTCGCGGCGCTGTACTACTCGACGCTGCCGCGCAAGGTCGGCCACGTGCGGTCCATGCGCGCGACCGACATCGGCATCGCCTCGCCGGTCGGCGGGCAGATCGTCGCCTCGGGCGGCGCGTCCGGCACGTACGGCCTGGTCAAGAAGGCTGGTCTCAAGGTGTTCTCCGAGGACGAGGGCGCACCGGGGTTCAGCAGCGACCCCGCCAAGGTGCGCCCCTACAACCGGCTCGTGGACCTGCAGCGGCTCAAGCGGGCCAAGGCCAGCGACATCCCGGGCCCCTACCTCGACTGGACGCCCGCCAGTGGTACCGAGGCGTCGCCGTCGGCCTCGTCGTCGGCCGGGACGAAGCCGCGTCGGGTCACGCGGGCCTCGGTGCGCTTCTCGGGCTCCTCCACGACGCAGTGGAAGCTCTCGAGGGGCCACTGGGTGCGCACGAACGGCCACGCCTCCCGCGAGTTCCGCGCCGACACCCTCGTCGTGATGTTCGCCAAGGTCGGCGACGCCGGCTACCTCGACCCCGCGGGCAACCCCGTGCCCGAGACGCGGATGAAGGGCTCCGGTCGTGCCGTGGTCCTGACCGCCGACGGGGCGGTCGAGACCACGTGGCGCAAGAAGGTGAACCGCTCGACGCTGTCGTTCACGACGAAGGACGGCAAGCCGCTCACCATCGACCCCGGCAAGACGTGGATCGAGCTCGTCCCGCAGGGCGCGGGCGCGCTCTCCCTGCGGTGACCGGGAGGGGCTGATCGAGAGGCCGACCGGGAGGAGTCAGGCCTCGGCGTGCGGGTCGGTGAGCGACGGCAGCAGTCGCATGCCCGCGAGGATGCCGCTGATCGAGGCGAGCACCTCGGCCGAGGCCTGCTCCGCGTCGTCGGCGTCGGCGACGTACTCCGAGCTCGAGCGGATGGCGCCGAAGAAGATGGCGGCGTAGGCCTCGCTCAGCTCGTTCGCCCCGCCGAGGTCGTCGAGCAGTGCGTCGACCGTGCGCTTGACGATGCCGTAGGAGGCGGCCCGCTCGGCGACGGCCCAGCGCTCGTGCCCGAGCGCGACCGGCCCCTCCTGCAGGCAGATGCGGCGGAACTGCGGCTCCCGGCACACCTCGAGGAAGCCCTCGAGGCCGATCTGGGCGCGCTCCCACGGGTCGTCGGCGGCGTCGATGCGCTTCTCGATCTCGCGGGTGGCCTTCTCCTGCAGCCGGTCGAAGACGCTCTCGAACAGCGCGAGCTTGCTCGGGAAGTGGTGGTAGAGCGCACCCTTCGTGACGCGGGCGGCCGCGACGACCTCGTCGAGCGACGTGCCCGCGTAGCCGTGCGCGGCGAACAGCTGCGTCGCGTTGTCCAGGAGCGCGCGCTTGGTGCTCGAGGAGTAGCCCGTCCGGCGGGTCGTGCTGCGGGCGGCGCGGAGCACCTTCTTCTGCACCTTCGCGGGACTGGTCATGGCGCCCATCCTACGCACGCGTGGTGGTGAGCCTCACAGCACGCCAAGTTGCCTGACCTGCGCAGACGCAACATACTCGAAGTACGTACCGAGGGTATGTTCCCTCGAACGACGGTCCCCCGAAAGGAGCACCTCCATGACCTGGGATGCCTACAACCGTCGCAAGTCCGCCCTCCGCGAGGTCCTGCAGCTGGCCGACCGCCGCCGCGAGGACACCGCCGACCAGCTGCTCGATGCCACCCCCGGCGCCCGCGAGGCGTTCGGCGACGAGCTCTCCCTCCTCTTCGACGTCCAGATGGCCTGGTACCAGCGGCTCAGCGGCCAGCTCGACCGCACCGTGCTCGAGGGCGACGCCCCGGCGACGGTGGCCGTCGAGGCCTGGGTCGCCGCCGCTGCCGCCATGCCTGGGGCCCGGGCCCTGCTCGACGCCCACCGCGACCGCCCTGAGCTCGCGAAGGCCTTCGCCAAGGAGCAGGCCCTGCTGGCCGTCTCCGCCGGGGTCTCCAGCTGGCACCCCGACCTCCTCGGCCAGGGCGAGCGGATCGTGGCCGAGGCCCGCGACCGCGCCGTCCACGCACCGGTCGACACGCTGCCGTCGCGCGACGGCGAGGGTCGGGCGAGTGCCTTCATCGCCCGGCTGCGCAACGCGCTCGCCGCCTGAGCGGTCCCCCTGACGTCACCCCGTCCGCGCCTTCTCCCTCCCTCCCGGCGCGGGCGGGGTGATCCCCTTCCTGCGGGGCGCGCGGGTCGGCCGTCGTCAGCCGTCGGTGGCCGCAGGAGTGGCGCGACCGCGCAGGCCCACCTCGGCGAGCTGCTGGCCGATCTCGGCGTCGATGGCCGCGGCCAGCTCCTTGCGGAACATCGCGTACGTGACCTGGCTCGCCACGGGCAGGAGCTTCTCGACGGCCCCGAGGACCTCCGGCGCCTCCTCGGGCGGCAGTCCGCGGTTCAGGAACGGCTGGGCGATCGCCTTCACGGCGTTCTCGACGAAGGAGTCCGCGATCTCGCGCAGGTTGCGCTGCAGCAGCGGGAACAGCTCGATGATGTCCTTCGGGGGCAGGCCGAGGGCGACGGCGGCGGCGCCGTTGCGCACGATCGCCGGCTGCACCAGCAGCACCGACTCGTGGTCGTCCTCGACCCAGGCCGCCAGCCCGAACTCGACCAGGGCCTCGATCAGGCCGTCGTCGCGGCCGACGTTCGCGAGCGCGGCCAGCGCGTCGCGGCTCATCAGCTCGGGCTCGACGTCGTTCCAGGGCTCGTCGAGCAGGTGCAGCAGGTCCAGCGCCGGGGCGGTGGCCGACGCCGGGCTCGACAGCACCGCCTTCTCGACGGCCGCCAGCGTGTACCCACGGTCGAGCAGGTCGCGCACGAGCTGCAGCCGCTGGAGGTGTCCGCGGTGGTAGTAGCCGGTGCGGCCCTCGAGACGAGGCGGCTCGATCAGTCCTCGCGCCGCGTACGCCCGCACGTTCCGGACGGTCATGTTCGCCCGCGCGGCGAGCTCGTCGACGGTGAACTCGACGTCCCCGTCGGCGTCGTCCGGCCCGGCTGGCCCCTCCGTCACTGACATGCGGGCATCATAGGGGGCATGGAGACGCTCGCCGGTCGACTCCTCGTCGCCACCCCGGAGATCGCTGCCGGCCCGTTCGCGCGCAGCGTCGTCCTGCTGCTCGACCACGACGAGGACGGCGCCCTGGGCGTGGTCCTCAACCATCCGCTCGAGGCTGACGTCGAGGACGTCCTGCCGGCGTGGGCGGCCGTGGTCGACGCGCCCGACTGCCTGTTCCAGGGCGGACCGGTCGCCACCGACGCCGCCCTGGCGGTGGGTGTGCTCGGCTCGTCGGCCGTCCCCGTGCCGGGCTGGCGGTCGATGACCGGCCCCTTCGGCCTCGTCGACCTCGACGGGCCGCCGCCGCAGGACGGCGCGCTGCGCGGCCTGCGCGTGTTCGCGGGGTACGCCGGGTGGGGGCCCGAGCAGCTCGAGGGTGAGCTCGAGGAGGGGTCGTGGCTCGTCGTCGAGGCACGCGACGACGACCTGCTGTCGCCCGTGCCCGAGCGGCTGTGGCGCGACGTGCTGCTGCGCCAGGACGACGACGTGCGCCTGCTCTCCACCTATCCCGAGGATCCCGGCCTCAACTGAGCCGCACGTCCACCAGCCGGGTCCGGGGGCGCTCGACCGGTCGCCTGCAGACGTTACGATGAGCCACGTGGGATTCTTCGGCAGCGGCACCCAGACGGTCCAGGACGAGCGCACCGACCTGCGCGGGGACGAGCGCCTCGAGGACGGTGACCACGAGCGCTTCAGCCACTACGTCCCGAAGGACACGCTGACCGAGGCGATGGTCATGGGCACCCCGTGCGTCGCGCTCTGCGGCAAGGTCTGGACGCCCAGCCGCGACCCGCAGCGCTTCCCGGTCTGCCCGGAGTGCAAGGAGATCTGGGAGGGCATGCAGCCCGGCGACGAGGGCGGCTCCGGCTCGGATGCCTAGCCAGCGCCTCCGGGCCTGGCAACGCGACGCGTTCGAGCTGTACTCGCGCAGGGAGCCGCGCGACTTCCTCACCGTCGCGACGCCCGGCGCCGGCAAGACCACGTTCGCCCTGACGATCGCGGCCGACCTGATGCACCGCGGTGTGGTCGAGCGCGTCGTCGTCGTCACCCCGACCGACCACCTCAAGACGCAGTGGGCGCTCGCCGCGTCGGGCCTCGGGATCCGGCTCGAGCCGGCGCTCTCGGGCGCGCTGCCCCCGGGCTTCGACGGCTACTGCGTCACCTACGCCGGCCTGTCGGTGAACCCGAACGGCCACCGCGTGCGCATCGACGCCCGCAAGACGCTGGTGATCCTCGACGAGGTGCACCACGCCGGCGACTCGCTGTCGTGGGGCGACGCCGTGCAGGAGGCGTGCGAGGGCGCGGTGCGTCGGCTCTCGCTCACCGGCACCCCGTTCCGCTCCGACGACAGCCCCATCCCGTTCGTCACCTACGAGCCGCAGCGCGACGGAACCAAGCAGAGCGTCGCCGACTACTCCTACAACTACGGGCGGGCGCTGCGCGACGGCGTCGTGCGGCCCGTGCTGTTCATGGCCTACTCCGGCCAGATGCACTGGCGCACCCGCGCCGGCGACGAGGTGGCCGCGCGGCTCGGCGAGCCGCTCACGAAGGACGCCACCGCCCAGGCCCTGCGCACCGCCCTCGACCCGGAGGGGTCGTGGATGCCCACCGTGCTGCGGGCCGCGCACCGACGGCTCCTGGAGGTCCGGCGCGACATCCCCGACGCGGGTGGTCTCGTCATCGCCTCCGACCAGGACTCCGCCCGTGCCTACGCGCGCCTGCTCACCGACCTGACGGGGGAGCGGCCCACCGTCGTGCTGTCCGACGAGGCCGGCGCGAGCGGACGCATCGCCGAGTTCTCCGCGTCGATGTCGCCGTGGATGGTCGCCGTGCGGATGGTGAGCGAGGGGGTCGACGTGCCGCGGCTCGCCGTCGGCGTCTACGCCACCACGATCGCCACGCCGCTGTTCTTCGCGCAGGCCGTGGGCCGCTTCGTGCGCGCCCGACGTCGCGGCGAGACCGCGTCGGTGTTCCTGCCCAGCGTCGCCGGTCTGCTGGCCCTCGCCGCCGACCTTGAGGTCGAGCGCGACCACGTCGTCGGCCGGCCGGTGAAGGACGAGGACGACCTGTTCGCCGCGGAGGCCGAGATGCTCGCTCGGGCGCAGGCGGGGGAGTCGGCGTCGGCCGAGCTGGAGCAGGGCACCTACCAGGCGCTCGGCAGCGAGGCCGACTTCGACCGGGTCCTCTTCGACGGCGGCGAGTACGCCGCGCAGATCTCGGACTCCCTCGACGACGACGACCTCGACTTCCTCGGCATCCCCGGCCTGCTCGAGGCCGACCAGGTGGCCGAGCTGCTGCGCGCCAAGCGGTCGAAGGCGTCGGCGGCCGCCCCCCGCGCCGTCACCCGCACCGCGGAGGACGTCGCGCACGAGCGGCGCAGCGAGCTACGGCGCGAGCTCAACGGGCTCGTCGGCGCCTGGCACCACCGCACGGGCCAGCCGCACGGCGTCACCCACGCGCAGCTGCGCACCGAGACCGGAGGGCCGGCTGCGGCGCAGGCCACCGTCGAGCAGCTGCAGCGTCGGATCGACCTGCTGCGCCGGTGGGCCCTGCGCGCGTCGGGCTGAGCGGCACTAGCGTGGGGCGCATGTCGCTTCCTCTCAGGACCCGTGTGTTCGGCGTGCTCGTCCGTCTCGGCTCCACGCCCATCGAGGAGGTCGACGACCTCGACAAGGCGCGTCGCGAGCGCCTCGGGCTGCAGCGCACCGCGATCGGACGCTGGCTGTTCGGCACGGCCGACCCGTCGGTGCGCACCACCGAGCACCACGTGCAGGTCGACGGTCGCGCCCGGCGCTTCCTGCAGCACCGACCCACGGGCGCCGCGAGCCCCGGCTCGGCACCGCCGGTCGTGCTGAACCTGCACGGCGGCGGCTGGGTGCAGGGCAATCCCGAGCAGTCGGCCTGGTTCGCGAGCCGGGTGGCTGCCCGGACCGGCGCCGTGGTCCTCTCCTTCGACTACCGACTCGCGCCTGAGGACCCGTTCCCGGCGGCCGTCGACGACGCGTGGGCGGCGCTGCAGTGGGTCGTCGAGCACGCGGAGGAGCTCGACGTCGACCCCGACCGGGTGGCCGTCATGGGCGACAGCGCCGGCGGCGGGCTGGCCGCGACGACCGCGCTGCTCGCGCGCGACGCCGGGGCGCCCAGGCTGAAGGCCGAGGTCCTCATCTACCCGGGTGTCGAGATGTACGACCGCTGGCCGAGCGAGGACGAGTTCGCCGACGCGCCCGTGCTGTCGTCGGCGAACATGCGCGCTTTCGTCCGCCTCTACCTGCGCGACCAGCACGGCACCCTCGACTGGCGCGCCTCGCCCATCCGCGCCGCGTCGCACGCCGGACTGCCGTCGACCCTCGTCCTCGTCGCCGGCCACGACCCCCTCTCCGACAACGGCCGCCGCTACGCCGAGACCCTCGGCGAGCAGGGCGTCCACGTCGTCCTCCAGGAGTTCCCCGACGCGCTCCACGGCTTCGTCAGTCTTCCTGGCGTCAGCCCCGCCGCCACCCAGGCCGTCGACGCGACGGCGAGGTTCCTGCGCGACGTGCTCTGACCTATGGGGCTGCGGTTGGCGTGACCTTGCTGGTGCGCTCCCGTCGTGGGTCTTGACTCGGGTGGTGCGCTGCCGCAGGGGGGCTGGGCTTGCTGGTGCGCTGCCTCGGCTTTCGCTGGGGGTGGTCTCCGAAAGGGCCTCGACCGGGCGGCTGGCAGCAGCGTTGGGTTGGGCACTCGGGCTGTGGCCCGCGTGGGACTTAAGAATCTGCGTTGGTGGGTTCAAGCCCAAGACTTCTGCGTTTGCTACGGGATCCCGTCACCGACGCAGAAGCGTTCGACCTCGAACGCGTGAAGGAAGAATCGTGGGTGCACCTGCTGCCATGTCTGGCGCTCTCAGCGGTGGATCTACCACCTGTAGACCGCTCAGAAGGTTGCAGATCCACCGATGGCCAGCGCGAACGCGGAATCTTGCGTTGAACGAGAGCGACAGCCCCGAGAACCCGAGCCGCCGCCCGCCCAGCCGCCCGGTCGAGGCCCTTGCGGAGCGCAGGTTCACGACAAGCCGCGCCGGCGCAGCCCCACTCGAGCGAAAAGTCACGCCGACGCGGCCGCAGGTCGACGAGAAGCCGCACCGACGGAGCCCCAGGTCGACGAGAAGCCGCACCGACGCAGCCGCAGGCCGAGCGAGAACCCACTCCGACGCACCCGCAGGGCGAGTAGAGCGGAAGCCATCAGCCTCGCAACATCTCCGGCACGACGTCGTCGACGATCGCGAGCAGGGTGCGGCGCAGGAGGGTGTGGACCTGTGGGCGGGTGAGGACGTCGTGCAGGAGCCACTCGCGGGCGGCGGACCGGGCGAGGTGGCCGTAGGTGCGCACGAGGGCGCGGAGCAGGTCGCGGTGCGCGGGGTCGTCGCCGAGGTGGACGGCGTCGAGCACGCGGTCGACGGTGGTGTTCTCGGCCTCGGTCAGGATCGCCTCGAGCTCGGGGTCGCGGCCCATGACGAACGGGTCGGCGGCCGCGATCCACGTCGTGCCCGACTCCTGCAGCGCGTCGAGGTACCAGGCGACGGCGGCGTCGATGCGCTCCTCGACCGTCCCGTCCGGCAGCTCCTCGACGGCCACCGACGGCACGGTCGACGCCTCGCGGACGACCTCGAGGTACAGGTCGCGCTTCGTGCCGAAGTAGTGGTTGATGAGTCCGCGCGCGACGCCGGCGTCCTGCGCGACGTCGGCGAGGGAGACGGCGGGGTAGGGGCGGGCCGCGAACGCCGCGGTGGCGGCCGCGAGGATCTCGGCGCGGCGGCGGTCCGCGTCGAGGCGCTGGAAGCGGGGACCGTCGGGGCTCGTCGTCCCCCGCCGAAGCCTGCCACGACCCCGCGCCGCCGCGCAGCCCCATCGCCGCCTGCCCGTTGACGACGCCGCGGCGGAGTGCCATTGTTGGCGGTGCGCCAACAAGAGTGACCTGGCGCACGCCCTATCGCGTCCCGAGGAGTCGATGTGCAGCTCACCCAAGGCCTCCACCGCGCCGTCCAGACCAGCCCCGACGCCGTCGCCACCGTCTGCGGCGACCGCCGCCGCACCTTCCGCGAGCACGCCGACCGCGTCGCCCGGCTCGCCGCCGCGCTGCACGATCTCGGGGTCCGCGAGGGCGACCGCGTGGCGATCCTGTCGCTCAACAGCGACCGCTACGCCGAGTACCTGCTGGCGATCCCGTGGGCCGGCGCGGTCGTGAACCCCGTCAACATCCGCTGGAGCCCCGCCGAGATCGTCTACTCCCTGCGCGACTCCGGCACCACCGTGCTGCTCGTCGACGACGCGTTCGCGCCGCTCGTGCCGACGCTCACCGATCAGGTCGAGTCGCTCGTGGCGGTCGTCCACTGCGGCGACGGCGTGCTCCCCGGGGGCCTGCTGTCGTACGAGGAGCTGCTCGCCGCGCACGAGCCCGTCGACGACGCGCGTCGCTCGGGCGACGACCTCGCCGGCATCTTCTACACGGGCGGCACGACCGGCTTCCCGAAGGGCGTCATGCTCTCCCATGCCAACCTCGTCACGTCGGCCATGGGCGCGATGGCCTCCGGCGAGCTCGTGCGGCGCGGCTCGGTCCTGCTGCACGCGGCACCGATGTTCCACCTGGCCGACCTCGCCGCGTGGACGTCGCAGGTGCTGCAGGGCGGCACCCACGTGACGGTGCCGTTCTTCGAGCCGACCGCCGTGCTCGACGCGATCGAGCGGCACGGCGTCACCGACATGCTCCTCGTGCCGACGATGATCCAGATCCTCGTCGACCACCCCGCCGTCGGCGACCACGACCTCTCGTCGCTGCAGCGTCTGCTGTACGGCGGCTCGGTCATCTCCACCGGCGTCCTCGAGCGCACGCTCGCCACCCTGCCCGGCGTACGTCTCACGCAGGCCTACGGCATGACCGAGCTGTCACCGGTCGCCACCCTGCTGCTGCCCGACGAGCACGAGGGCCGTCGACTCTCGTCGGGTGGTCGCGCCGCGCTGCACTCGGAGGTACGGATCCTCGACGCCGACGACCGGCCGGTCCCGACCGGCACGGTGGGGGAGATCTGCGTGCGCGGGGGACACGTCATGCAGGGCTACTGGAACAAGCCGGAGGAGACGCGGGCGGCCCTGCGTGGCGGCTGGATGCACACGGGCGACGGCGGCTACGTCGACGAGGACGGGTTCGTCTACGTCGTCGACCGGATCAAGGACATGATCGTCACGGGCGGGGAGAACGTGTACTCGGCCGAGGTCGAGAGCGCGCTCAGCAAGCACCCGTCGGTGGCGCAGGTGGCGGTCATCGGCCTGCCCGACGAGCGGTACGGCGAGAAGGTGCACGCCTACGTCGTTGCAGCGCCGGGCACGGCCCCGGACCCCGACGAGCTGCAGACCCACGCCCGCGGTCTGATCGCGGGCTACAAGGTGCCCCGCTCGTTCACCCTCGTCGACGCCCTGCCGATGTCGGGCGCGGGCAAGATCCTCAAGCGCGAGCTGCGGGCCCAGGCGGCGCAGGAGGTGACCGCGTGATGCGCGTTCCCGGACTCCTTCCGCGCGACCACTGGGTGCGGCACGTCGAGACCCTCGACCCGGCCGTCGACTACGAGGAGATCTCGCGCATCACGGGGCACCACGAGTTCCCGTGGGACCTGCAGCAGGCCCTCAGCTTCGCCCTCTTCCGCACCTACGCGGTGCCGTCGATCGGCAGCCTCCTGCACCGGACCGACGAGTTCACGGGCAGCACCCAGAAGCGGCACGACGACACCGTCATCGTGCTCGAGACCGTGCTCGACGACGGCATGGAGAACCCCGACGGCCGCGCCGCGATCCGGCGCATGAACCAGATGCATGGCAGCTACGACATCTCCAACGACGACATGCTCTACGTCCTGTGCACCTTCGTGGTGGCGCCGGTGCGGTGGATCGACGAGCTGGGATGGCGTCGGCTGACCGAGACCGAGCTGCGGGCGGCGGTCGAATACTACCGACGGCTCGGACGGCTCATGGGCATCCGCGGGATCCCCGACGACTACGCCGGGTTCGAGCGGCACATGGACCGCTACGAGGCGGCGCACTTCGCGTTCGACCCGGGGTCGCGGGCGGTCGCCGACGCCACGCTCGACCTCTTCACGACGTTCTACCCGCGGCCGCTGCGCCCGGCGATGCGCACGTTCGCGATCGCGCTGCTGGACGACCACCTGCGTCGGGCGTTCGACTACCCGGCGCCCCCGCGCTGGGTGCAGCGGGCGGCGCGCCGCGCCATCCGTGCCCGCAGCCGGGTGGTCCGCCTCCTCCCGCCGCGCCGGCGTCCGTACGACCCTCGGCGCTCGCACCGCATCCGCAGCTACCCGGGCGGGTTCATGGTCGAGCGCCTCGGGACCTTCCCCTCCGGCAGCCGGTCCGACGACGTCACCGCCTCGACCGCCTAGGGTTCGCCGCACCGGGGCCGTGACCTTCGACCCGGCCGGACGGTTGAAGGGGTGACGTCACCCTTCGTCGGGGTCCGTCCGGGCCCCGTCCCGGGGGAGGCCCGGACGGGCCGGCGCCACCAGGACCGGCAACCCCCTCACCACCGGCTGCGGGGAAGGGTTCGTCGCCCGCCGGTGTTGACCCCCGTATGCGCCTGTCCGTCCTCGACCTCGTCCCCGTCCGCACCGACCAGTCGACCGCGGACGCCGTCGCGGCCGCCGTCTCGCTCGCCCAGACCGCCGACCGGCTGGGCTTCGAGCGCTACTGGGTCGCGGAGCACCACAACATGCCGGCCGTCGCGGCGTCGAGCCCGCCCGTGATGATCGGCGTGCTGGCCGGCGCGACGGAGCGGATCCGTCTGGGCTCGGGCGGCGTCATGCTCCCGAACCACGCGCCGCTCGCCGTCGCCGAGCAGTTCGCCCTTCTGGAGGCCGCGTTCCCGGGCCGGATCGACCTCGGCATCGGGCGCGCGCCCGGCTCCGACCCCGTCACGTCGTGGGCGCTGCGCGGTGCTGCCGGCCGCGACGACACCGACGTCGAGAACTTCCCCCAGTACCTCGACGACGTCGTGGCCCTCATGGACGGTCGCGGTGTGCGGGTGCCGATCCCGCAGCAGCAGTACGTGCTGAAGGCGACGCCGGCCGCGACGTCGTCAGCCCGGCTGTGGCTGCTGGGCTCGTCGATGTACTCCGCGCAGCTGGCCGCGGCCAAGGGGCTCCCGTACGTGTTCGCGCACCACTTCTCGGGTCAGGGCACCGAGGAGGCGCTGGCCCACTACCGCTCGCACTTCCGCCCGTCGGACCTGCTGGACCGCCCGACGACGTTCCTCACGGTGAACGCCTCGGTGGCCCCGACGACCGAGGAGGCGCTGGCCATGGCGCTGCCGAACCTGCAGAACATGGCGCGTCTGCGCACCGGCCAGCCGCTCACCGCGATCGACCTCGTCGAGGACGCGCAGGAGGCGGTGCTCGCACCGCAGCAGCAGGCCATGGTCGACGCCGGCACGACGCGGCCGGTGCTGGGCGACCCGGAGACCGCTGCTCGGCAGGTGCGTGAGCTCGCGGAGCACTTCGAGGTCGACGAGGTCATGCTGCACCCGGTGGGGTCGGCCCGTCGCGGGGCGGACCCCCGACGCTCTCCTGCACGCGAGGAGACGCTCGAGCTGCTGGCCAAGGAGCTGCTCTAAGCCGCTCGTCCGGCACCGGTCACCTGACGTTCACGTCGGCGACCGGTGCCGTTGCGCTGCCGGGGTCACGCTGGCGCCATGAAGCACACGCTCACCCGTCGCGACCTGCTCGCCTCGATCCCGGTGATCGCCCTCGGGGCGCTGCTGTTCGTGCTCCCGCCGGCCCCGGACCAGCCCACGCAGACGCCCACGGCGTCCGCGGTCAGCGCTCCCTGACCTCGACCTGCGCCGCGCGCAGCTCCTCGCGCAGCGCAGGCAGCCCCGACGGGTCGACCGCGGCGGTCATCCCCTCGATCACCCGCACCGCGAAGCCCTCGCGGGCGCCGTCGAGCGCGGTGGCCCGCACGCAGTGGTCGGTGGCGATGCCGACGACGTCGAGCGTCGTGACGCCGCGCTCGTGCAGCCACGCCGCCATCGACACCCCGTCGGAGGTCAGGCCCTCGAAGCCGGAGTAGGCCGCCTCGTACTCGCCCTTGAGGAAGACCGCGTCGAACTGGTCGTCACGCAGCGGCTCGTGCAGCTCCGCCCCCGGCGTGCCGACGACGCAGTGCGGCGGCCAGGAGTCGACGTAGTCGGGGGTGCTGGAGAAGTGCGGTCCGGGGTCGACGTGGTGGTCGCGCGTGGCGACGACGGTCGTGTAGGCGCCGGACGCGAGCAGCGTCGCCACCCGGTGGGCGAGGTCGGCGCCTCCGGCGACGGCGAGCGAGCCGCCCTCGCAGAAGTCGTTCTGCACGTCGACGACGACGAGCGCGGTGGACGGGTCGTGGGTCGTGGTCATGGATCCTCCCGACGGGTGGGGGTGGGGTCGGTTCAGCGCTCGAAGATCGTCTCGAGCACGGGCTCACCGGCGGAGAGCTTGTGCGCGGCGGCGGGCAGCTCGGCGATCGCCGCGGCATGGCGTGCGCGCGCGTCGTCGAGCGTGTCGTGGTGCACCCGCGTGCCGCCCTCGACGAACGGCACGAGCAGCGAGCGGTCGTCGCCGTCGTCGTGCGGCGGTGCGCCGATGCCGACCACCTCGGCCTGCGCCGTGCCCGTCGCCGAGCGCCGTCGCAGGGCCCACTTGCGGCCGCCGACGCTGGCCTTGTCGGCACTCTTCTTGGCCACCGGGACGAGGGCGTCGCCGTCGTCGGCGCGCGCGACCAGCTTGTAGACGAACCCCGACGTGGGGGCGCCGGACCCGGTGACGAGCGACGTGCCCACGCCGTAGCCGTCGACCGGTGCGGCGGCGAGCCCGGCGATGGCGTGCTCGTCGAGGTCGCTGGTGACGACGATGCGCGTCGCCGTGGCGCCGAGGCCGTCGAGCTGCTCGCGCACCCGCCGCGCCAGGGACGGCAGGTCGCCGGAGTCGATCCGGACGGCGCCGAGCCCTGGTCCGGCGACGTCGATCCCCGTGCGGACCGCCTCCTCGATGTCGTAGGTGTCGACGAGCAGCGTGGTGCCGGTCCCGAGCGATGCCACCTGCGCCGTGAACGCGTCGCGCTCGGTGTCGTGCAGCAGCGTGAACGAGTGGGCGCTGGTGCCCGCCGTCGGGATCCCGTGCGTGCGCCCGGCCTCGAGGTTGGACGTCGTGGCGAACCCGGCCACGTAGGCGGCGCGTGCGGCGGCGACGGCGGCGCGCTCGTGGGTGCGGCGCGAGCCCATCTCGATGCAGGGCCGTCCGTCGGCCGCGCCGACCATGCGGGCAGCGGCCGACGCGATGGCGGAGTCGTGGTTGAGCACCGACAGGAACAGCGTCTCCAGGACGACCGCCTCGGCGAAGGTCCCCTCGACGACGAGCACCGGCGACGCGGGGAAGTAGAGCTCGCCCTCGGGGTAGCCCCACACGTCGCCGGTGAACCGGTAGTCGGCGAGCCAGTCGCACGTCGTGTCGTCGACGACGCCCCGCTCGCGCAGCCAGGCGACGGTGTCGGGGTCGAAGCGGAAGTCCTCGAGGGCGTCGAGCAGGCGCCCGGTGCCCGCCACGACGCCGTAGCGCCGACCGGTCGGCAGCCGGCGCGCGAACAGCTCGAACACGGAGTGCCGGTGCGCGGTGCCGTCGGCGAGCGCCGCCTGCAGCATCGTGAGCTCGTAGTGGTCGGTGAGGAGTGCCGTGGTCACCTCGCCAGCGTAGGGCCGCGCTCGGACGCGGCACCCCCACGCGGGCGCGTTTCGGTCCGCGTCGACCCTGGGACACAATGGGACGCGTGACCACCCCGGCCCCGATCGAGCTCGACGAGCCCGCGTCCGAGCTCGGCCTCGCGCTCCAGGACCCGTGGGTCACGATCGTCTGGAACGACCCGGTCAACCTGATGTCGTACGTGTCGTACGTGTTCCGCACGTACTTCGGCTACACCGAGGAGAAGGCGACCGAGCTGATGCTGGCGGTGCACCACGAGGGGCGGGCGGTCGTGTCGAGTGGGAGTCGCGAGCAGATGGAACGGCACGTGCAGGCCATGCACGAGTACGGCCTGTGGGCGACCCTGCAGAAGTCGGACTCCGTCTGATGCGTCCCTTCAAGCGCCGCCGACGCGGCGGGGTCGTGGCCGTGTTCGAGCCCGACGAGGCGCACGTGCTGGCCAACCTGGCCGGACAGGTGGTCGAGCTGCTGCGCGACCGCAACGGTGCCAGCGAGTCCGACCCCGACCCGCTCGCCCTCCAGCTCGGCATGGGTGGCCCGTCGCTGCCGCCGGAGGACCCGGTGCTGCGCCGGCTCCTGCCCGACGCCTACGGCGACGACGAGGAGGAGTCGGCCGAGTTCCGCCGCTTCACCGAGCGCTCGCTCACGAGCGTCAAGGTCGAGAACGCCGAGCGTCTCATCGCGTCGCTCGAGGCCGGCGGCCTCGACGACGAGGGGGAGATGGACACCGTCGTGGAGGTCGAGCTCGACCCCGCCGACGTGCAGGCGTGGCTGCGCAGCCTGACCGACATCCGGCTCTCGATCGCCGTCCGCCTCGGCATCGACTCCGAGGACGACCAGCTCGCGCTGTCCGAGAGCGACGACCCCGCCGTGAGCACGATGGTCGACGTCTACGACTGGCTCGGCTACGTGCAGGAGACCCTGGTCGGCGCACTCGACTGAGCAGCGCGACGAGGCGCTCAGCCGACGTCGACCAACGGCACCGAGAACACGCCGTCGACCCGGAACTCGACGCGGACCGGGACGTCGGACTCGTTCCCGCCCCGCCGGTGGACGCGAGCGTCGCAGCGCATGGTGTCGCCGACGCCGACCCAGGACGGAAGGGGCTCGCACGACGCGTCGATGCTCGAGACCTCCGTGCCTCGTGGGGCCAGACGGTCCCAGAGGTCGTACCGGACCATCTGCTCGATATCGGCTGTCGTGTCACCGCCCGAGCAGCCCGCGACCGGCACCAGGAGTGTCAGGAGGACAGGTAGCGAGAGCGACCGTGGCATGCAGCGCACGCTAGGGCGCGCGGAGAGCTCCCGTCACCGGAACTCGGAACGTGTTCCGGACCTCTCAGCCGCGACGCAGGACCGCGGCCATGGCGCTCAGCCCGCGGGCCTCGGCGAGCTGGAGCGCGGTGCGCCCCTGCCGGTCGCGGATCGTCGGGTCGGCACCGGCGTCGAGCAGCGCCTGGACGACGGCCCGGTGGCGGGGGCCGCCGTCGCCGAGCACCACGGCCTCCAGGAGCGCCGTCCAGCCGAGGTCGTTCACGTGGTCGAGGTCGACGTCGGTCGTGGTCACCCAGCGGACGTACGCGACGTGCCCGCGCTCGCTCGCGGGGATCGGCGAGAGACCCCCGAAGCGGTTGCGCAGGGTCAGGTCGGCGCCCGCGTCGAGCAGCAGGCGCCCCATCGCGACGCTGCCGGTGACCCCCGTGACCAGCCACGGCGTGTCGGAGCGGTCGTCCACCGCGTCGGGGTCGGCGCCGACGTGCACCAGCAGCTCCGCGACCTCGACGTGGTCCGCCGCCGCGGCGAGCAGCAGCGGGGTGCGGCGTCGTGCGTCGCGTGCCTCGACGTCGGCTCCGTCGCGCAGGGCGCGGGC
>NZ_LUNF01000005.1:0-2630 GCF_001626145.1 Aeromicrobium sp. REDSEA-S32_B7 | reverse complement strand
GCACGAGAAGAAGGTCAAGGAGCTCGAGGAGAACCTCGCCTCGCGCCAGGCCTTCCTCGACATGGCCAGGCGGGCCAGCGCCGACTTCTCCTGAGTGACGGTGGACCCACCCGTGGCTGGTCCACACGCACCGAGGGGCGGGGCCGATGCATCAACATCGACCCCGGCCCCACGGCAAGAGTTCAGAAGCAGGTGCCCGTCTGCGGGCTGCACATACCGGGCACGCCTCCTCCCCCAGGGTTGCCACGCCCAAAAGAACAGCAATGCTCGTGGCCGAGAACCGCTTCATCGTTGTCTCCTCTCAAGTGAAAACTGGCGATGAGCATTTACCCAGCTCCCACCGGTCCAAACGTCGTCTCCGGACTTCCTCGCCATCGTCGACATGCGCGACGACTACCCCGTGACGCGGTAGGCGTCGAAGACGCCAGGCACGTTGCGCACGGCCTTGATGACGTTGTCGAGGTGCTTGGCCTCGGCCATCTCGAAGGTGAACCTGCTCTTGGCCACCCGGTCGCGGGAGGTCTGCAGGTTGGCCGACAGGATGTTCACGTGCGCGTCCGAGAGCGCCATCGTGATGTCGGAGAGCAACCGCGCGCGGTCCAGCGCCTCGACCTGGATGTTGACCAGGAAGGTCGAGGACTCCGTGGGCGCCCACTCCACCTCGAGCAGCTTCTCGGGGCGTGACTCGAGGTCGCCGGCGTTGGTGCAGTCACGGCGGTGCACCGAGACTCCCCCGCCCTTGGTCACGAAGCCGAGGATCGGGTCGGGCGGCACCGGGGTGCAGCACTTGGCGAGCTTGACCCACAGGTCCGAGGCGCCCTTGACCACGACGCCGGCGTCGCCGTGCGAGGCGCTGCGCCGCGACCGGCGACCGGTGATCGTGACCGCCTCGGCGAGGTCCTCCTCGGCCCCGCCGGTGCCGCCGTGCAGGTCGATGACCTGCTTGACGACCGCCTGGGCGGAGAGGTTGTTCTCGCCGACCGCGGCGTAGAGCGAGGAGACGTCGCCGAGCTTGAAGTGCTCGGCCACGAGGTTCAGCGAGTCGTGGGTGAGCAGGCGCTTGAGGGGCAGGCCCTCCTTGCGCATGAGCTTGGCGATCTGCTCCTTGCCCTGCTCGATCGACTCCTCGCGCCGCTCCTTGGTGAACCACTGCCGGATCTTGGAGCGGGCACGGTTGGACTTCACGAAGCCCAACCAGTCCTGCGAGGGCGCGGCCGTCGGCGACTTGGAGGTGAAGACCTCCACGACGTCGCCGTTGTCGAGTGTGGACTCCAGCGGCACCAGTCGACCGTTGACGCGGGCGCCGATGGTGCGGTGACCGACCTCGGTGTGCACGGCGTAGGCGAAGTCGACCGGCGTCGATCCCGAGGGCAGCGCGATCACGTCGCCGCGCGGGGTGAAGACGTAGGTCTCCGCGCGGTTGATCTCGAAGCGCAGCGACTCCAGGAACTCCCCCGGGTCCTCGACCTCGTTCTGCCAGTCCAGCAGCTGCCGCACCCAGCTCATGTCGCCCGAGCCGGCGTCGGCGCGCTTCTCGGTGTCGACGCCGTTGCGGCCGTCCTCCTTGTACTTCCAGGGCGCGGCGACGCCGGACTCGGCGCGACGGTGCATCGCGAAGGTCCGGATCTGCATCTCCACGGCCTTGCCCTGCGGGCCGATCACGGTGGTGTGCAGCGACTGGTACATGTTGAACTTCGGCATCGCGACGTAGTCCTTGAAGCGCCCCAGCACCGGGTTCCAGCGCGAGTGCAGGACGCCGAGCACCGCGTAGCAGTCGCGGTCGTCGTCGACGAGGACCCGGATGCCGACCAGGTCGTAGATGTCGGAGAACTCCCGACCGCCCAGGATCATCTTCTGGTAGATCGAGTAGTAGTGCTTGGGTCGCCCCGTGACCTTGGCCTTGATGCGGGCCTCGCGCAGGTCGTTCTCGACCTGGCTGATGACCTCTGCCATGAACTGGTCGCGCGACGGGGCGCGCTCGGCGACCATCCGCACGATCTCGTCGTAGATCTTGGGGTGCAGGGTGGCGAACGCGAGGTCCTCCAGCTCCCACTTGATGGTGTTCATGCCGAGCCGGTGGGCCAGCGGCGCGTAGATGTCGAGGGTCTCCCGCGCGGTGCGCTCCTGGCTCTTCTGCGGGACGAACCGCAGGGTGCGCATGTTGTGGAGCCGGTCGGCCAGCTTGATGACCAGGACCCGGATGTCGCGCGACATCGCCACGATCATCTTGCGGATGGTCTCTGCCTGCGCCGAGTCGCCGTAGACGACCTTGTCGAGCTTCGTCACCCCGTCGACGAGCTGGGCGACCTCCTCGCCGAAGTCGGCGGTGAGCTGCTCGAGGGTGTAGGGCGTGTCCTCGACCGTGTCGTGCAGCAGGGCCGCCACCAGCACCGGCTCGGTCATGCCGATCCCCGCCAGGATCGTCGTCACGGCGAGCGGGTGGGTGATGTAGGGGTCGCCGCTCTTGCGCAGCTGCGTGGCGTGCAGCTCCTCGGCGGTGGCGTAGGCGCGCTCGAGGAGCGCCAGGTCCGCCTTGGGATGGTTGGCACGCACGGCCCTGAAGAGCGGCTCCAGCACCGGGTTGTGGGTCTGGGTCTTGGTGCCCATCCGAGCCAGGCGGGCGCGCATGG
>NZ_LUNF01000049.1:0-8107 GCF_001626145.1 Aeromicrobium sp. REDSEA-S32_B7 | reverse complement strand
GCTCGATGCTGCCGACGTGGTCGACGTGGGCGTGGGTCACGAGCACGGCGGCGACGTCGCCAGGCTCGCGGCCGAGCGCCCGCACCGACGCGTCGAGCCGGTCGGCGTCGCCGGGGTAGCCGGTGTCGATGACCGTCAGCGCGTCACCGTCCTGCAGGAGCAGCCAGTTGACGTCGGTCCCGGTGGCGAGGTGCACGCCGTCGGCGACCTGGATCGGACTCGTCATGGCTCGATGCTCCCCCTGAGCGTGACGTTCGCGGGCCAGAAACGCCGGTCCGACCCCGCGAACGTCACGCTCAGCGGGGATGGGGCGCGAGGGGGCGGGTGGTCAGGTGGCGCAGGGGGCGTCGCCCAGGGCGGCGAGGCCGGCGCGGTCGCCCGGGCCCCAGGAGGATCGGGGGCTGCTCGGGTGCATGAGCTCCCCGAGGTCGTCGACGTGGTCGAGCCCCAGCACGTGGGCGAGCTCGTGCATGAGCACGCCGGTCGCGACCTCGCCGCCGCTGCCGCCGTCGACGAGGTCGGGCGTGTCGAGGCCCGGGCCCCAGGAGGATCGGGGGCTGCTCGGGTGCATGAGCTCCCCGAGGTCGTCGACGTGGTCGAGCCCCGACGCCTCGCGCACCTCGGCGACGGCCCGCTCGAGCACCGCGTCGGCGTCGTCGGGCGCGAGCCGCTCGTTGACCACCAGCCGCACGGGCGTGCACGGGTCGTAGGCGACCGGGGTCTCGCCGTCCGCCTGCGTCTGCAGGAAGGCGTACGACCCACCGCCCGGCAGGGTGCGGGTCTCGCCCTCCGACGCCACCCGACCGTCCGGGAACGTCACGCCGGTGCTCTCCGGGGCCACGACGATCCAGCCCATCAGCCCGGCCAGGAGCGCGACGAGCACGCCGACGGCGAGGACGGCCCGTCGACGCGGGTCGTGCCGCCAGCCCACCGATCCACTCACGGGTCCAGCATGGCAGCCGCAGGCCCGCCGCTCAGGCGGGCAGCAGCGGGAGCGCCTCGGCCCCCGCCGAGAAGGTGAAGCCGTCGGGACCCTCGTGGCGCTCGAGGACGCTGACGTACCAGGTGCCGGGACCCGGCGCCGTGAGCGTGACCCGGTCGGGCGCGCTCTCGTGGTCCGCCCACGTGGTCACGACGCCGCCGCGGGCGTCCCGCGCAGCCTCGGGCGAGCGGTAGTAGGCCAGGACGTAGACCCGGTGCTCCGCGGCGGCGACGTGGACACTGCCGTCGAGGACACCGGCCGGGCGAGCGTGGCGCTCACGACGGGTGGCACGGTCGCCACGTCGTGGCGTCGGCACGATCGACACGGTGTCCTCCCTCTGGGGCCCACCCCTGGACGGCCCCACCTCGATACAACCGCACCGATCACGGGAACGGAAGCCGCTCGCGGATAAAACATTGCGGAAGGTGCCGAAATGACTCGATCGGGCTACGGAATCAGTCGCCAGGTGCTAGACGCGGGGACGCGCGCCGCGCACGGCGATGCACCGCTCGGCGACCGCCCGGCCCGACTCGAGCGCGCCCCGCACGTCGCGGGGGCCAGGGCGCAGCCAGCACGCGAGGAAGCCGGCCGCGAAGGCGTCGCCCGCGCCGGTCGTGTCGACCACGGAGGTCCGCGGCGCCGTCACCTGCTCCCGGCGCTCCACCCCGTCGACGTCACCGAGGAAGGCCGCCCCCATCGACCCGAGCGTCACCACGACACCGCCGAAGCGGGTGGCCAGGTGGTCGAGGTCGATCTGGGGACCGCGCGAGTCGACGAGCACCCGCGCCTCGTCGAGGTTCGGGAAGACGAGGTCGGCCCCGTCGACCCAGTCGAGGAAGGTCGGGCCGCCGCACGCGCGCAGGAAGGAGACCGTGCTCGGGTCGACGCTGACGCCGGCACCGCGCGCCCGCGCCTGCGCGACGAGCCCGAGTGCGGTCGACCGGGTGCCCTCGTCGAAGAACGAGTAGCCGGTCAGGTGCAGCCAGGTGACGCCGTCCCACACGTCGGCTCCGACGTCGTCGGGCGAGAGCCGCCCGTTCGCGCCACGGTCGACGAACATGGTCCGCTCGCCGACGTCGTCGAGCTGCAGCAGGATGGTCGCCGTCGGCAGCTCCGGGTCGCCCACGAGGCGCGCGTCGACGCCGTGCGCCGCGAGGGCCGCCGTGTGGCGCTCGACGGCGTCGGCCCCCACCCGGCCGACGAAGCGGGTGGGCACGCCCAGCTCTCCCAGCCACGCCGCGACGTTGGCCGCCGAGCCGCCGGGCGCCATGCGGATGGTGGCGGGGGTGTCGCTCGCAGGCGTGACCTCCGTCAGCGGTCGCACGCTGATGTCGTCGACCACGTCGCCGACGACGAGCACCGTCACGGGCTAGAGCTCCGCCCAGGCGGTGGCGATCTCGGCCGCGACCCGGATGTTGTTCTCGACGATGCGCAGGTTGACGGCGAGGCTGTCGCCCTCCGTGAGCTCGACGATCGTCGAGAGCAGGAACGGCGTCACCTCCTTGCCCTCGATGCCCTTCTCCTCGCAGCGGCGCAGGGCCTCGGCCAGGGCGCGGTCGTGCAGGTCGGGGTCGAGCTGCTGGTCGAACGGCAGCGGGTTCGCCACCACGATCGCCGTGCAGAGCTCGAGCTGCTCGCGTGCCTCCATGACCCCGGCGACGGCCGGACCGTCGGGCACCGTCCAGTCGAGGGTCTCGCCCGACGAGCGCAGCCAGAAGCTCGGGAACTCGTCGGTGCCGTAGCCGAGCACCGTCACGCCGAGGGTCTCGAGCCGCTCCAACGTGGCGCCGATGTCGAGCACCGACTTGACGCCCGCGGACACGACCGTGATCGGCACCTCAGACAGCGCCTTCAGGTCGTTGGACTCGTCGAAGGAGGTGTCCGCACCACGGTGCACACCACCGAGGCCGCCGGTCGCGAAGACCCGCACGCCTGCGTGGTCGGCGATGAACGACGTGGCCGCGACCGTGGTCGCGCCGCTGCCGCCCCGCGCCAGCACGACCGGGAGGTCGCGCATGCTCAGCTTCGGCACGTCCTCGGACGCGATCCGCTCGAGCTCGGCGTCGCTCAGGCCGGCCTTGAGCTGCCCGTCGAGCACGGCGATGGTCGCCGGCACGACGCCCGCGTCGCGCAGCTGCTGCTCGAAGCGGCGCGCGGCGGCGAGGTTGTCCGGCCGGGGCAGGCCGTGGGAGATGATCGTCGACTCCAGCGCCACGACCGGCCGGCCGGCGGCGAGGGCGTCGGAGACCTCGGGACTGATGGAGAGGGGTAGCGACATGCTGGCTCGTGCTTCGGGTCTAGATGCTCGTCTGGTGGAAGTTGGCGTGCGACCGCGACGCCGTCGGGCCGCGCTGGCCCTGGTACCGGGAGCCGTACGCGGCGGAGCCGTAGGGGTGCTCCGCGGCGGACGTCAGCCGGAAGAAGCAGAGCTGGCCGATCTTCATGCCCGGGTAGAGCTTGATCGGCAGCGTGGCGACGTTGGCCAGCTCCAGCGTCACGTGCCCCGAGAACCCGGGGTCGATGAAGCCGGCCGTCGAGTGCGTGAGGAGTCCGAGGCGACCGAGGGACGACTTGCCCTCCAGGCGCGCCGCGACGTCGTCGGGCAGGGTGACGAGCTCGAACGTGGACCCCAGGACGAACTCGCCGGGGTGCAGCACGAAGGTCTCGTCGCCGGCCACCTCGACCGGGCGCGTCAGGTCCGACTGGTCGGCCGCGGGGTCGATGTGCGGGTACTTGTGGTTGTCGAAGACGCGGAAGAACTTGTCGAGCCGCACGTCGATGCTCGACGGCTGGATCATGGTGCGCTCGAACGGGTCCAGGCTCACCCGTCCGGCGTCGATCTCGGCCAGGATGTCGCGGTCGCTCAGCAGCACGGCAGCAACCTAACCCATCAGGAGGGCGCGGACGTACGGCGACGCTCCTGCCGGACGCCGACGACCACGAGGGCGCCGACGGCGAGGGCGACGACCAGCGTCGCGACGCCCCACGCGAGGCCGTAGTCGCCGGTCAGCAGGGTGGGGTTGTCGGGCTTGCCGCCCTGCCCCGACAGCACGTTGGCGACCGCCACGGTCACGAGCGCCCAGCCGGCGAGCAGCAGCAGGGACGGGGTGCGGGTGGCCGGCGGGAGGAGCCGGCCGAGCAGCACACCCACGACGACGGTCAGGGGCGCCAGGACGAGGTCGTGCACGAGCACGGCGCCCCCGGCCCAGACGAGCACCGAGACCAGGCCGTCGGGCCGGTCGAGCAGCAGGAGGACGCCCCACACGATCGCGGCGACCCCCGGCAGCGCGAGGAGCAGACGAGCGGCCCTCATGCGCGGACCTCCAACGTCCGTACCCACTTGGTCTGCAGCACGCCGGGCCGGTTGGGCGCGATGATGCGGCACGGGAAGCCGTGGTCGAGGTCGAGCGGCTCGCCCTCGAGCTCGAGCGCGAGCAGCGTGCGGTGGTCCTCGACGAACACGGCGGGCAGCTCGCTGCGCGCGAACGCGCCACGGGTCTGCATCGACGTGACGCGGACCGTGGACGCCGCCGGCGCCCCGACCAGCGCGAGCAGGTCGCGCACGGCCACCCCCGTCCAGGTGGCGCTGCGGCTCCAGCCCTCGACGCAGGCGATGGGCAGGCGGTGCGTGCGCTGCGGCAGGGCGGCGAGCTCGGCCCGGCTCAGCGTGACGCTGCGGTCGCCGTGCACGACCTCGAGCCGGAACTCGGCGTCGGTGGCGGCCTCGACGGCGCCGGCGGCGCGGGCCGTGCGGTTGATCGGCAGCCCCTGCGGGCCCGTCCCGTCGCGCACCGCGAGCACCGACACGCGGCGCAGCCACGGCACGCTCTGCCCGACGGTGAGCACGGTCGCCACGGCTGACGCGCCGAGCGCGGTCGCCAGCACGGCGCGACGTCCGGGAGCACCGGCGCGCTCGACGTCGGGCTCCGTCTCGGGCGCGAAGGCCTGGCGGACGACCGGCAGCTTGACCGCCACGTGCACGAGGATGCTGCCGACCGCGATCCAGGCCACGGCCTCGTGCGCCGGGCGGAACGAGAACGACCACGGGTACCACTGCACGACGTTGAGCAGCCCGCTGACGAGCTGGAACAGCGCCGAGGCCACGAGGACGGCGATGGAGCCGCGCTCGAGGGCGTGCAGCGCGAGGCGGCGGACGTCGGCCGGCGGTCGCGCGAACAGCCGCGGGAAGACCGACCACAGCTTCACCAGCAGCAGCGGCACGCAGGCGATCCCCGTGGCGACGTGCAGACCTTGCGTCCACCGGTAGAGCGACGCGGGGCGGGGCCCGATCGGGGCCCAGGACGGCGGGTCGTACTGCAGGTGGCTCCACATCCCGGTGAGGAAGCAGATGCCGAATGCCACGCCGAGCCAGGTGCCGACCCGCGCCGTGAGCCGTGGGCCCCGCGCGCGGGCCTCGAAGTCCTCGACGCGGGGCAGGCGCACGATCCTCAGCCCCGGACCGGCCGGTGCAGCTCGGCCACCCAGCGGCCGTCCGCCTGCAACGTGCGGGTGTGGACGAGGTGGGCGCGGTCGGCCAGGTAGCTGACCGCGTCGAGACCGACGACGGCCCACTCGAACGGTGCGCCCAGGCGACCGTCGACCAGCAGCCGTCGACTCTCCTGCAGGATCCCGCCGTTCTCGCGCACCTCGACGAGCACCGAGCCCCCGGGCGCGACGAGCTCGCCGACCCGCCGCAGCAGCCGCGCCGGACGCCCGCCGATGCCGATGTTGCCGTCGGCGAGCAGCGCGTGCTGCCAGCGGCCCTCGCCGGGGAGCCGGTCGAACACGTCGCGCCGGAGCACGACGGAACCACGCGCCTTCGCCAGGCCGAGCGCCGCACGCGACGTGTCGACACCCAGAGCGTCGACCCCGCGCAGCAGGAGGGCGTGCACGAGGCGGCCCGGACCGCAGCCGAGGTCGAGCGTCGGTCCCGAGCAGGGGTCGACGAACAGGGCGTGGTCGGCGTCGTCCGCGTCGGCCGCCCACCGGTGCACCGCCAGGTGCTCCTCCACCCCGGCGTCGTCGACGAAGCGCGAGTCGTCGGAGGTGAAGACCGCGTCGAACGTGGCGTCGTCCAGGCTCATGCCCCTGCTCCTGCCGTCGTGGACCGGTCGACCGCTCTGGCGAACCGCGACCCCGGGAGGTCGCTGGCGACCGACTGCGCGTCGGGCCACTCGTCGACGTCGCACAGCGCGCGCAGCAGCTCGACGTCGCCGAGCGCGGCGCGGGTCAGCTCGCCGGTGTCGTCGCGCGACATCGGCACGCCGCGCAGGGCGTCGGCGCGGCGCGGGTCGGGCAGGCCGAGGAGCCACCAGCCGCCGTCGTCGGCCGGTCCGAGCACCTGCCGTCCCTCGACGACGGCGTTCCCCGCGGCCACGAGGTCGTCCGGTGCCACCTGGGGGGTGTCCATGCCGATCTGCACCGTGCCGCGACCGTGCACGCCGGCGTCGGCGTGCGCGTGGGCGAGACGCTCGCCGAAGTCGTCGCCACGCTGGGGTACGACGATGGTGCGCTCGAGGGCGGCCCGGACGTCGTCCGCCCGGGCGGCGCTGGCGACCTCGCCGGTCATCGCGACCACCACCGGCCAGCCCGTGACCGCACGGGCGGCCTGCACGGCGTCGAGGGTGTCGAGCAGGGCGGCGGCGGCCACGTCCGCGGCGGCGTCGGGCCCGACGACCCGGCCGAGGCGGGTCTTGGCGAGCCCGGGCACGGGGGCCTTGGCGACGACGAGCAGCACCGGGCCGGTCGACGGCGGCTCGAGCGGCGCGGGCGTCATCGCAGCACCTTCGCGAAGTCCTGGACGACCCGGGCGGTGCCCTTGACCGACCCCGACACCTTCGACCGCGTGCCGGCCGCGCGCGGTCGGTAGTCGACGTCGACCTCACGGACCGTCCAGCCCGCGCGGGACGCCTTGACCATGAGCTCCAGCGGGTAGCCGAAGCGACGGTCGCGCACGTCGAGGTCGAGGAGGTCCTGGCGACGACAGACCCGCATGGGCGCGAGGTCGTGGATGCCGAAGCCGCTCGAGCGGCGGATCCAGGTGGCGAGGGCGAGCGTGCCGGCGCGTGCGTGCCAGGGCCAGACGCCCCGGGCGACCGGCCGACGTCGACCCACGGCCATGGTGACGCCCTCGGTGCGCACGGCGTCGAGCATCGGCAGGAGGTCGGCGAGCCGCATCGAGTCGTCGCCGTCGATCACGGCCACGTACTCCGCCTCGGCCGCCTCGACGCCGGCGTGCACCGCTGCGCCGTACCCCGGGCGGGACTCGTGCACCACGACCGCGCCGAGCGAGCGGGCGACGTCGGCGGTGCCGTCGGTGGAGCCGTTGTCGACCACGACGACCCGCAGACCCGCGGGGACGTCGGCGAGGACGAGCGGCAGGGCCGCTGCCTCGTCGCGACACGGCACCACCACGTCGCACGTCACGCCTGCATCGACCATCCCCCGAAACTACGGGCGATGGCACGACCCCGCACGTCAACCAGCGGCCCTGCGGCGCGGTCACGGTCGGGCTAGCGTGGCGCCATGCAGGCCCGCCCCCGCCCGGCCGTCGTGTCGGCGCTCGTCGGACTCGTGCTCGTCGTCGCGGCCATGGTCGTGCCGCTGCTGCTCGACGAGGACGTGCGCGTGCACTTCCCGCCGCTGCACGCGTGGTGGGGTCCACGGCTCGACCCGCTCCTGCTCGTGGCGGTCGCGGCCGGGGTGCTGCTGTGGTCGGCGCTGCCGCGTCTGCGCCTCGAGCTGCCCTGGCGCGTCGTGGTCGTGCTGACGACCTTCGCGGGATGGCTCTGGACGTGCGCGCTCGGGCTGAGCGACGGTCGCTACGGGTTCGCCCGCGTCTACGGCCGCACGAGCGAGTACCCGCACGACGCGCAGACCGTGCGCGACGTGCCCGCGATGCTGCGGGAGTTCGTCGAGCGGATCCCGTCGTCGGCGCCCGACAACTGGCACACGCACGTGGCCGGGCACCCGCCGGGCGCGCTCCTCTCGTTCGTGCTGCTCGACCGGCTGGGCGTCCAGGACCCGTTCTGGATCGCGATGGTCGTGGTGACGGTGGGCGCGACGTCCGTGGCCGCCGTGCTGCTGACGCTCGACCTGCTCGGCACCCGCGACCTCGCCCGGCGG